>JALOLW010000283.1 GCA_025455795.1 Spirosomataceae bacterium | reverse complement strand
AACGCAGAGTGGCAAGATTTTGAGACTCAAAGGCAAGGGTATCAAGGAGTTGAACGGCTACGGACGTGGCGACCAACTCGTGCATGTCAATGTCTGGACCCCCAAACAGGTAAGCAGCGAAGAACGGGCGATTTTGGAAAAAATACGTACTGCCCCCAATTTCCAGCCCAAACCCAGCAAAAGCGACAAGGGCTTTTTTGAACGAATGAAGGATTTCTTCCATTGAGTATAGCTATTCAAAGCGTTTTAGGCGCCGCGCCGCTGTGGATTTTCGATGCGTGAAGGATTAGTTTTTGTGCATTTCGGCGCGGCGCATGGGCATTGCATCTATCAGAGAAAAAAGGTCTCGTGCCAACAAAGGGTTGTCACTCCTTGATTTTATCCCACCATCTTTGCCGATGAGCCATACCCCAAAATGGTTCGATTGGTACGAGAACCTGCTTTTTAGGTAAGCCATATCTTCGGACGACAATTGCCCCCCGACACATTCAATCATCACCAAATCTCTTTCAAGAAGTTGCGCTTTTTGTTCTTTCAGTCGCTGTTTTTGGAGCATAAAAGCTGCGTCGTTGGGTTGGGGACTGTACAAAACAAGGACACGGTTTTTCCAAACGAGGGTTTCTAAGGTAGTTTGGAGCGATGTATCACGGCCAAAAAATACAAGCATCATCACGGACAATAAAATTTTTGACATCGTTTTTGGATTTTAATGCGCTGTTTTTCAGGGAGTAGTCATTTGTAAACAACAACACAAATGAGCCTAAATTGAATCCATTGCTGCAAAGTCTGTCTAAAAAAGTCCACTCAATGCTTGTTTTTCTCAAACAAAAGCCCTATTTTTCCCAAAACAAAACCCCTCACTTTTAAACACTACAATCGTTTGGTAGAGAAAATTATCTCCCTGGAAGATGTGTCGCTCGTAGATTTTTTGGGCGTCGAAAACAACAACATCAAAGAAGTAGCTGCGGCTTTTCCGATGAGTAAAATCATCTCACGCGGCAACGAAATCAGGCTCATGGGTACTCCGCCCGAAATCCTCCGCATCTCCGACATCCTCGACTCGCTTCTTCAGCACTATCAGCGGTACGGCAAAATCACGAACGAAAACGTCAAACACTACCTGACCGCCAACGGTGGCTCGGTGGCACCGCCGCACGTACTGGAAGACGAAAAAGACGTGATTTTGTACGGGACCAAAGGCGTGGTGGTCAAGGCACGCACGGCCAACCAGCGGCTCATGGTGGAAAAAGCCGCCGAAAACGACCTGATGTTTGCGGTAGGTCCTGCGGGGACGGGTAAAACCTATACCGCCGTGGCCATCGCCGTACAAGCCCTCAAAGAGAAGAAAGTCAAAAAGCTCATCATCACCCGCCCAGCCGTAGAAGCGGGCGAAAATTTGGGGTTCTTGCCCGGGGATTTGAAAGAAAAAATAGACCCTTACCTGCGGCCTATTTACGACGCTTTGGATGATATGATTCAGGCCGAAAAGCTCAAATTTTACATCGAAAACCGCATCATTGAGATTGCCCCGCTCGCTTACATGCGGGGGCGCACGCTCAACCACGCCTTCATTCTCCTCGACGAAGCCCAAAACACGACGCCCTCGCAGATGAAGATGTTTTTGACGCGCATGGGCCCCAACTCCAAAGTCATCATCACGGGCGACAAAACGCAGGTGGATTTGCCCAAAAATCAAAAATCTGGCTTGGTGGACGCGCTCGAAACCCTCAAAAACGTTAAAGAGATAGCTTTTGTCGAATTGGATGGCCGCGATGTAGTCCGCCACCGTCTCGTCAGAGAAATCCTAAACGCTTACGACCGCCGCGAAGGCAAACCACCCACGGCAGAGTAACCCCTAAGTCATGCCCAGTAAAAAATCCGCTCGTCCCGATTTGCAATCGGGACGTAAAGAGCATCTGATTTGTAATCAGCATATGGCACGTTGTCGTACATACAATTACATATGGACGGCACTCTTTTTACTTGTATCCCTCACCACTGTTTGGGGGCAGCGTTGCGCCGTCGTAAAGCACGACAGCGTGATGCGGGCGCGGTATCCATATTGGGCTTTGAAACGCCAAATGCTCGAAGATTCCATTCAGTCGCACCTGCGTAGTCCCGTTTTTCGCAACGCCCGCACGGCCGCTACTTGCAGCCCGATTCGGATTCCAGTCGTGGTGCATATCATTCACAACCGCACCGACGGCATCGTGGGTGGGGTGGGCAATTCCAACATCGCCGATGCGCAAATCGTCAATCAGATTCGGATTCTCAATGAAGATTACCGCCGAAAGCCCGGCACGCGAGGTTTCAATACCAACACCGTCGGGGCCGATACAGGCATTGAGTTTTATTTGGCCAACATTGACCCCAACGGGCAACCCACCAACGGCATTACTCGCCAGCTTTATACCCAAAAAACCACGTTTGACATCAATACCGACGACCAACTCCTGTCCAATATCGTCAGTTGGCCGACCGACCGCTACCTCAATATTTGGGTGGCGCGGTATGGGAGCAATTTTTTGGGAATCGCCCAGTTTCCGTCGGTATCGGGCATCAAAGGACTGGACGAAGAAAACGAACTTCTCGAGCGCACCGACGGGGTTTTTATTGATTTCAGGGTGTTTGGTTCGGGAACAGGCACGCTTAGTCGGCTTTACAACTTAGGCCGTACTACCACCCACGAAGTAGGACATTGGCTCGGTTTGATTCATACTTGGGGTGATACCGACTGCGGCGATGACTACTGCGCCGATACTCCCCAAGCCGAAGATGGGAACCAATCTTCGATTTGTGGACCTGTCTTCTCAAATTGCAACGGTACGCGCACCCGCAACATGACCGAAAACTACATGGATTATTCGCCCGACTCGTGCATGAATATTTTTACCAAAAACCAAGCTGAACGCATGGCCGCCGTCATCGAAAAAGCCCCACGACGGGCGCGATTGGTACGGTACTGGTGCGCTCAATTGCCTTTTGGAAGCCAGTTTTCCGCCGAAATCGCCCCCAATCCTGCTTCTACCGAAATCAACATCCGTGTTACCCAAAAGACCTTTGGCACGTTTGACGTAACGATTTACAACGCCAGCGGCCAACTGGTTTATCAACAGCGTTTTGAAGACTATCCAAGTTGGATTGTCACCATCCCCACGACATCATTTCAGTCGGGTACGTACTTTGCGCGGGTGAGTACGGCTCAAGAGAGTATCATCCAACGCCTCGTCGTCGTCCGATGAATGTACTGCTTCGCTATACCGTTGCTTTCGCGGCGGGCGTGCTTTTGCACGCTGTTTTGACTATCAACGCTACCGTTATGATAGGCGTAGTGGCCACGTTGGCGGTCGTTTTGGCAGGACTGCTGCTGCTTCCCCAAAGTCCCCGCTACTTGCTTGGTGTTGTTACGCTTTTGCTGTTTGTAGGATTGGGTTGGCTACGCACTCCGTCGCCCGACATTCCTGCTGATTTAGAGCAAGTTACCGCTTACAAGGCTGTCGTTTCGTCGCTGCCCGAAACCCGCGCCAAAACCTACAAAATTGAAGTAGAAATACAGCAAGTCAAAACCCAAAATCAGTGGCAATCTCGGCAGGGAAAGGTGCTGATTTATCTCGACAAAAACGCCCCCAAACCACACTACGGCGAGGTACTGCTCATTCGCGGTGCGCCGCGCCGGGTAGAGCCACCGCTCAATCCCGCGCAGTTTGATTACCAACGGTTTTTGGCACTCAAACAACTCCATTTTCAACATTACCTCAAAGCCACTGATTTTGTACTGGTGGCCCAAAACCAAGGGCTTTGGCACAAAAAATGGGCGTATTGGGCGAGCGATTGGGCCGATGCCGCGCTCCGCCGCCTTGTCCCGTGGGAACGGGAGTACGCCGTCGCCAAAGCCATGACCCTCGGCCTCCGCGACGAAATGGACGCCGACCTCGTGGCGGCCTACTCCGCAGCGGGCGCGGTACACGTACTGTCGGTGTCGGGTTTTCACATCACGGTCTTTATGTGGCTGATTACGTGGGCATTGAGTCGCTTAGAAAAACGCAAATACGGGCGTTGGCTCTACCTTGGCCTTACACTGACCATCCTGTGGTTTTATGCCGTTTTGACGGGCCTTTCCGCGCCCGTGATTCGCTCGGCGTTGATGTTCAGTTTGTATCTGTTGGCCAAGCCCCTCGGCAAACAGTCAAGCATTGCCCATGCCCTCTTTGGGTCGGCTTTGCTCCTACTGGCCACCGACCCGTTGCTGTTGTATTCGGTGAGTTTTCAGCTTTCTTACGCGGCGTTATCGGGCATTATTTTTCTACAACCAACACTCTATCAGAGTCTTAGCTTCAAAGACTGGTTCGTGGACAAAATCTGGGCCATTACCACCGTGGCCCTCACGGCGCAGTTGGCTACTTTTCCAGTGGCGGTGTATTATTTTCACCAGTTTCCTACCTATTTTTTGTTGGCCAATCCTTTCGTGGTGGCGTTGGGGATTGCGATGCTGCCCGTGGCGTTTGTGGCGATTGCGCTCTCCTGGATTCCGTACTTGTCAGAGGCGTTGGGGTGGGTGCTCACGGGCATCACTTGGCTCCTCAACGAGACCGTTCTGCTCGTCGAACGACTGCCGTTTTCGGTGTTGGAAGGGTTGTCGTTTACTTGGCTCGAAACACTCGTCGTCTATGCCATCATTGGCTGTTTGCTGGCACTTGGGTATTACAAACTACGCCCGTGGTTGTGGGCAGCGGCAGCACTGAGCGCGGGGCTGTTGGTTTGGCAATGGACTGAAATCCAACAATATCGCTCCCAACAAATCATGGTAGTCCATGCCGTACCGCGCCACACGGTCGTCAGTCTTATCAAAGGCCAACGGGCGGTTTTGGTGGCCGATTCGGCGTTTTTTGAACCCGACCGCAAGCCCTACAATTTTTACCTCAAAAACTTCTACACGCAGCGCGGCATCGCGCACGTGACGCAGGAGGCGTTGGAACTACCTTCCGAAAAATTGGGCGTGGTAAAACCCACCGCCTGGGGAAAAATCATCGTATGGCAAGGCCGAAAGCTGCTTTTGGTCGAACAAAAAATAGCGGCTTTCCCTTCGCTCAAAGCCGACGTTGTGCTGGTCAGAAATACCGCCTACAAAAAAGCCGACGACCTACGACGGACGTTTGGGCAACAACCGCTGGTGTTTGACGGTACGACCAAGTGGTATGCCACCGATACCCTCCAAAAAGCCGCCCAACAAGCGCGACTGCCGTGGCGTTTTGTGCATCGTGAGGGGGCTGTCGTGATGCAGCGTTAAATGCAATCATCTTGCCAAAACAATAGAACACAGACTATACAGGCCCACCCCACCCTTCGGACACCCCTCCGAGGAGGGGACTAATACAAAATCCCCGCTTGGGCGGGGTGACCCAACGGGGCGGGGTGGGTCTTTGTGCCAATAGGCGAATTTATCACTAAAATCATCACCGAAACAGCTATCTTTGTCATTCACAAACACTTTTTGCGATGAGCCTCACTCATTTGATGGATATGCCTAATCTGCCGCTTTTGATAGAAAAAGCCCAGCAACAGTTGGAGGCCGAAAAAGTCCTGCGCCAACATTTCTACAGCATCATTGACGAAAACACCAAAATGGAATTTATCAACGGAGAAATTGTCTTTCAATCACCCGT
>JALOLW010000282.1 GCA_025455795.1 Spirosomataceae bacterium | reverse complement strand
GTACGGGCTGGGGCTTTCGGACGAGATTTTGAAAAAAGTCTATTACAAAAACGCCCTCCGCATCATTCCCAACTTAGACAAATCGCAGTTTCCAGAGTAGTCACTTTAAAATTGTATTATCATGGAAAATCGTATTTTTAGAGTAGTTATTAGCAAAGACAGTGAAGGAGGATATTTGGCAGATATACCTACTTTACAACATTGTGTAGCATTTGGTGAGACAATAGAAGAGGCAATGTCCAATATTAAAGAAGCATTGGAGGGAGTCCTGGCAGTTATGGAAGAGGAAGGGCTTATGATTCCTGACGATAGCCAAACCGTTGAGTATTCTATTTCTGTACCTGTCAAGTTGCATACCAATTCTGATTTACTAATCGCATCATAAGATGAATCAATCTCCAAAAAATTTGATAAAAGTATTAGAAGCAAAAGGTTGGATTTTGAAGCGAATTAGTGGAAGCCATCATTTAATGTACCATCCTGACCGAAAACAAACTATGCCCGTTCCAGTTCATGGCAATAAAGATATTCCGTTAGGTCTTTTTTTATCCATCTTAAAAAAGACAGATACGACCCCAGAAGAATTGTAAATCTTAGTGAATCAATCAATTATAAAATGCAAGACAAAAAAATCGTTCGCGTAGGCGACATTGACTGCGGCTCAGACGAGCTATTTCTCATTTCGGGACCTTGTGTCATAGAAGACGAAAAAATCATGATGACCGTGGCCGAGCGGCTCAAAGAAATCTCCGAAAAACTCAATATCAAGGTGATTTACAAGTCGTCGTTTATGAAAGACAACCGCAGCAACCTCGGCTACTACATGGGGCCAGGTTTGGAAGAAGGGATGCGGATTTTGGCCAAAGTTAAAGAGCAATTTGGCTTTACACTCCTCACCGACGTACATTATCCTGACCAATGCGCCCCCGTGGCCGAAGTAGTGGATGTCCTCCAAATCCCCGCGTACTTGTGTATGCAGACGACGTTGGTAGTAGCCGCCGCCCAAACGGGCCGCGTGGTCAATATCAAACACGGGCAGTTTTTGGCCCCTGAAAACATGAAGCACCCCGTCAAGAAAATCGAAGACAGTGGCAATGAGCAGATTATCCTGACCGAGCGTGGCTATTCATTTGGCTACAACGACCTTATCGTGGACCCCCGTAGTTTTTATCATCTCAACAAAACGGGCTATCCCGTGGTGTTTGACGTGACACACGCCATTCGCAAGTACGGGATTCCGTCCAAAGATGCCAAAGGTGGTGCGCGGGAGTACCTGCCCGTACTCGCTCGTGCGGGAGTAGCTGCGGGGGTGGATGGTCTTTTTGTAGAAGCACACACCTGCCCGTCAGAGGCACTTTGCGACGCGGCGAGTCAGTTGGATATCAACTATTTGGAAGATTTTTTGAAACCACTTATCGAACTTCACAACGTAGAAGTGAAGTATCGCTCGCTGGCGCAAGAATTGGCTTAAAATCTCCTTAAAATCTCAAACCCCACAAGGGTTCAAAACCCTTGTGGGGATAAAAAAATAAACACTAAAATTCAACCCTTTTTGACCAAAATGCTCAAATACCTTACCCTCGGCGCCGTAGCCGCTACGGCTTTGTGGCTCACGCGCCCCACTTTGCCCAAAAACCAATCCAACGCCCCACTTGCGCCCAACGCCGCGCTCGAATCGCCCGAAAACAACTACAAAACGTACTGCGCCAGTTGTCACGGCGAAAAAGTGGAAATGTTTGTGGATAGACAGTGGAAACACGGCAACAAAAAAGAAGACCTTATCAAAAGCATCAGCAAAGGCTACACCGAAAACGGAATGCCTTCGTGGAGTGCCGCACTCAGCCCCAAAGACATCGAAGCCATGGCTGATTTGATTTTGGCCACCATCGAGAAAGGCGAAGTCTATCGGTTTTCTGAAAAGCCCAAATCAAACATATTCAGTGCCGAAGGCATGACGGTCAAATTGGACACCGTCGTAAAAGGCGTACCTTGTCCGTGGGGGATGACTTTCTTGCCCGACGGCGGCATGATTGTCACCAACCGCGATGGAGAAGTGTATCGGGTGGACAAAAATCGCAAAAAAACCAAACTTGCGGGCGTTCCCGCCGTCATAGCCGAAGGACAAGGTGGAATGTTGGACGTGGAACTGCACCCGAAGTTTGCCGAAAACAACTTCATTTATTTGTCGTATTCAATTGGCAAAACTGAAAACGGAGAGAAACTCTCTTCGACTGCCGTGATGCGGGCCAAACTGGATGGCAACCAACTGACCGACCAAAAGGTAATTTTTGAAGCCTTGCCTTATCTCAAAACCCGTCATCATTACGGTTCTCGCTTGGAGTTTGACAAAAACGGCTATTTGTTCGTGTCGGTGGGTGACAGAGGTCAGCATGGCCCCAAGTTGCCACAATCGGTAGAGAATAGCTGCGGCAAAATCCACCGCATCAACGACGACGGTAGTATTCCTGCCGACAACCCGTTTGCCAACAAAGGCAAAGCCGTGGCTTCTATTTATAGCTACGGCCACCGCAACCCCCAGGGCATGGTGATGAACCCTACCACGGGTGACATTTGGGAACACGAACACGGTCCGCGCGGCGGCGACGAGCTGAACCGCATCCAAAAAGCAACCAACTACGGTTGGCCAGTGATTTCGTACGGCATCAACTACGACGGGTCGGTACTCACACCCCTCACTGCCCAAGACGGAATGCAGCAACCCAACCACTACTGGATTCCGTCCATCGGTCCGAGCGGTATGACCTTCATCACGGGCGACAAATACCCTGCTTGGAAGGGCAACTTGTTGGTAGGTTCGCTGCGGTTTCAGTACCTCAATCGCTGCAAACTCGAAAACGGTAAAGTAGTCAAAGAAGAAATTTTGCTCCAAAACATAGGCCGCCTGCGCTCCGTAGAAATGGGTCGTGACGGCTACATTTACGTAGGCGTAGAGGGCAAAGAAGGCTACGTGTTTAGACTATTGCCAATGTAATATTTTGCCCAACTCCGTAAAACCCCACAAGGACCGATAAAACCTTGTGGGGTTTTATTTTACCAAATCAAAAAACTTTACTTCGGTTTGGAGGTGCTGGGTAAGTGATTGGGTACGCTCAGGGCGAGCATCGGTCAAAAAAACTTGCCCAAAGGTTTCGTTTTCAACCAGTTGGAGGAGTTTTTGGATGCGGCGGTCATCGAGTTTGTCAAAAATATCATCCAAAAGTAGTAACGGCTTCATTTCTTTTTCTACCGAGAGCAAATCAAACTGCGCCAAACGGAGCGCCATCACAAACGATTTTTGTTGGCCTTGCGAGCCAAACTTGCGGATAAGTTGGCCGTCCATCTCAAACACAAACTCGTCTTTGTGGATACCCATGAGCGTGCGGTGGGCGTTGATGTCGCCCGTGCGGTATTGGCGAAAAATCTCCCTAAAATTCAATTTCTCGATTTCGGAAACGTACTGAATCTGAATCTGCTCGCGGTCGTCGCCCAAGAAAGCGTAGTAATGCTTGACCAACGGCTCAAACTGTGCCAAAAACTGCGTACGGCGGTCAAAAATGAGGTTGGCGAGGGGCAGCAGGACTTCGTCGTAGGTGTCGAGGAGGTCGTGGTCTAGGTAGTTGCGCTCCGCAAAAATCTTCAATACCGTGTTGCGCTGCGTCAAGATTTTGTTGTATTGCAGCAGGTTTTGTAAATAATGCTGGTCCAACTGACTCAACACGCCATCTACAAACCGTCGCCGTTCTTCGCTGCCTTCGCGCACGAGGTCGGCGTCGTTGGGAGAGATAAGCACCATCGGAAACAACCCGATGTGTTCGCTCAGTCGCTCGTAGGCTTTTTTGTCGCTCATCACGGTTTTGCGCTGTCCGCGTTGGAGGCTACACGTGATTTGAGTGGGTTTGGTGTCTTTCCAAAACCAGCCGTCGAGCATCATAAAGTCGGCTTCGTGCTGAATACTGTACGTGTCTTGGGTGTGAAAAGCACTTTTGGTGAGGCCAAGCCAATAAATCGCGTCGAGGAGGTTGGTTTTGCCACAGCCATTTTCTCCCACAATACAGTTGAGGCTTTTTCCAAACGTAAAATGCGCGTCTTCGTAGTTTTTGAAAAAAGTCAAGTGGAATTTCTCTAAATGAAACTGAGGCATCAGTGGCAGGGTTGAAATGACGCGCAAAAATCCGCAAAAATGTTGTCAAAACATACAGTCATTCATCAAAACGGCTGCGGTATTGGTCTTGGAGGTTGTACAAAAACCGCACCGCCACCCCAAATTGATAACTGAGCGGCCTGATAGTCAGCAGCGAGGTGGCGGTGGTTTGTCGGTTGATGAGCAGTTGGGTATTGGCTTCCATCGGCGACCGAAACGCATAATGCGCCCTGCCGTAGGCCACCAATTCCCACCGTCGGGCAATTCTCCCGACCAATTCGACACTGCCTTCCCAAGCCATTTTGGGTTTGCCCGTGAGAACTGTTTCGTGTTGAACGACGAGGGTGTCAAATTGAGCGGGAGTAGTATCGGCCACGCGACGGTAGCCGATGAGCGTATTGAACCGCTCGATGGTGGTACTCTTGCGCGTGGGCATCCACAACGCGCCCACCCCCGCGTATAAGCCCGAGAGTTTTTGGATTTTGCCAATCCGCAACACGCGGTATTTGAAACGCAACGGGATGAACACCGCGTTTTCGTTGAGGGGTAGGGTGAAGCGTCTTCTTGCGGTAAAAAACGCCAAGAGCGCGTTGGTGGGGGTACGCCCGTAGCCTGCCTCTACCGCCCACCGCAACCGATGCGAATAGCCCAGGTAGCCGCTTGCGTAGCTGTCGGTGAATTTGGGTTGGAAATCTATGAAGCCCGAAAGGTTGTCGGAGAGTGTGGTGCCGTTCCATTTACCGCCGCCTTCGATGCCCACGTACCAATGATTGGAGGAGCGTACCAAGTCGCTGTTGCGTAGCCAAGTGAGGTTTTTGCGGCGTTTGGAAGCACGGTAATATTCGTCGGTGTCTTGGGCTTGCGCGACACCCACGATACCCAACATTCCTAAACAGCACCAAAACCAACGTAGCGTCATCTTATTTTGAGCGTATTATTTCATGCTCATGCCTATTGTTTTGCCTTTATCCACCGCCTTCATTACCCTGAAAAAGTTGCCGCTCCAAATCTTCTCGATGTCTTTTTTGGAATAGCCCCGCCGCACCAACTCTATCGTTACGTTTTCGTACTGACTCACGTCGAAGCAGTCGGCCAATGCGCCGCCCCCGTCGAAATCTGCGCCCATGCCTACGTGGTCAATGCCGATGAGCTTGACGATGTGGTCAATGTGGTCTATGGCATCTTTGACGGTAGCCAACTGCGCGGGGTATTTTTTGGCAAGTTCCATAAAATCAGCGCGAAACTTCTTCTGGTCATCCTCTGACAACGACCCTGCGGAACGACGGTCTTTGAGGCCGTATTTCTGTAACAGTGCGTTGATGGCTGCTTCGCGTTCGGGGCTTGGAGGAATCGTTTTGACGTAGTCGCTCAAGAGGTTGAGTTGAAGCACACCTCCGTTTTTGGCCAAGGCTTTGAGCATGTCGTCGGTGAGGTTGCGGGGATGATTGCAGATGGCTTTCGCGCCCGAGTGTGAGGCGATGATAGGCACTTTGGAAAGGCGAATGATGTCGTAAAACGTCGAATCAGATACGTGCGA
>JALOLW010000281.1 GCA_025455795.1 Spirosomataceae bacterium | reverse complement strand
CTGATATCCAGCCGGCAATCGCATTTTTTTCCACCCGAGTCCAACACTCTAACGAAGATGATTGGAAAAAGCTCCGTCGATTGATCAAATTCTTGAACGGGACGAAAGATGACTTGCTTACTCTTGAGGCCGATGACACTCACATTGTCAAATGGCACATTGACGCAGCTTTCGCTGTGCATGACGATTTCAGGAGTCATACAGGAGCAACTCTTTCTCTGGGTTCAGGAGCTGTTATGTCGGCTTCGACGAAACAGAAGGTTAACACACGAAGTTCTACCGAAGCGGAGTTGATCGGGCTTGATGACTATATAGCTCAAGTTGTTTGGACCAAGAATTTCTTGGAAGCACAGGGATACGGTGTCAAAGATACCGTGATTTATCAGGACAACATGTCCACAATTAAACTTGCAGAAAACGGTCGTGCAAGTGCAGGCAAACGCTCCCGTCATTTGAATATCAAATACTTCTTTATTACGGATCTCATTCGAAACAAGCAGGTCAGTATTAAGTACTGTCCAACTGATGAAATGCTGGCCGATTACATGTCCAAGCCTTTGACTGGTCGGAAATTCCACCGTGATCGAAGACTGTTGATGAATTTACCAAACACAGACAGCGCCTTGTCCACAGGAGTGTGTCGGATAAAGGACAGACCATCGAAGAACCAGCGATCGTCATCAGTTTACGAGGATGGAAGCGGTAGTGGCAACAATAATATGGTCACAATTAATTTGTTTGCCACAGGAACAACATCACTACCTACATGAGAGACTTCATCTCTCTGTACAAACACCCTTTGCATATTTATACATACAACAACTAATAATATTAAAAAACTGAAGTGCAGCCACCAATAACTAAGGTTTCGTGGTGGCTGAAAGCCAAGCCATGAAAACGATGGGGGACGCCCAGTCTTGAAAGAAACCTTCGGTAGCGGAGAGTGCTCACCAAACCCTATTTACCGCAAAATAAATTGACGTTATAGTATTGTTTCCATTCAACTAATATATGCTCACTGACTTCGGCACAATATTGCTCTTTATCTTGGCGGGAATGGCACTGATTTTTGTGCTTTTGACCGTCACGCGGCTGCTACGTCCGCACAGGCCCAACGAAGAAAAACTGACGACTTACGAGTCAGGCGAAGACCCGCTTGGCAATGCCAACGTACAGTTCAACGTGCGGTTTTACGTGGTGGCGCTGATATTTGTGTTGTTTGAGGTCGAACTTATTTTCCTTTTTCCGTGGGCAACTGTCTTTGGTCAAGCCTCGCTTATTGAACAAACCAACGGGCTTTGGGGCTGGTTTGCCCTGGCCGAAATGCTCATTTTTGTGGGTATTTTGGTGGTAGGTTTGGCCTACGCTTGGGGCAAAGGTTACTTAGATTGGGTGCGTCCACAGCCCAAAATCCCCCAAGTCCAGTCCAAAGTCCCCGACAATCTCTACCAAAATATCAACCAAAAATACGCGAAGAAAACGGCTTAGTTCCAGAAGAGGGTATCGTTTACGGAGACGGTCATTTTAGCAGTAGTTTTCAAATCCACTTTGTACATCTGATGACGTTGGGGAGCGTACAGTTGAATACACCTCAATTCTACCGTGGCTTCGTTTGTACTGACCGCGACCACCTCGGCATAAAGTCTATCGCCCACGCCAAGCGTTTGCCCATTCAATTTTTGTTCTTTCGTGATTTCAAACACCCACGTCTGCCCCTTCTGTGGAATATTGGCCCCAACTTTTAGCACTGACACCACAGCGTTTGGAAGTGGTACTGCTGAATCGGCAGGGGGCTGAAAGCTCTCATTTTTAGGCGTTTCAGCTACTTTTTCAAGGGTTTTTATGGCGGTATCTTCCAGTTCTTCCAACGAATCCTCCACCACTTCTACCTCCACAAGCATTGTTTTGCGTTTAGGGTTAGGGCGTTTTGTTGCGGCAGCAGGCAGTGTCATCGAAGCCCAATATTGAAATCTTTCGGGTGCGGTAAACCATTCCTTCACGGCAATGACTCGGTACAAATACTGCCCCGTTTCGGCGCTTGCTCGCCAGTCGTAGTAGTCAAGACTTTTGGTTCGCCTGATGTACTCATTGACCCGTGCAATGCCCCCGTTGTAGGCCGCCGCCACGAGCGTCCACGCCCCCAACTGCTCGTACAAATAGCGAAAATAACGGCAAGCAGCGTGGGTAGATTTCACCAAATCGTGTCGTTCATCTGTCTTTTTGTTCACCTCCAAACCCATCTCACGGGCTGTTTCGGGCATAAATTGCCAGTAGCCCGACGCTCCTTTGGGAGAAGTGGTCGTAGCGTCAAAGGTACTTTCTATCAAGCACAGGTACTTAAAATCTTGGGGAATTTTATGTTTCGCCAAAATCGGCTCAATGGTCTTGAAGTATTTTCTGGCCGTTTGGTTAAACTTCGGAAGTGACCGCACAAAATTGTTGTTGAGTTCTTTGATGAACTTCCGAGACACGTTGCTTTTGTGCAATGGCAGCGGCTCCCCGCAGAAGTGCGGCATTTGGGTTATTTCCAACTCATCGGTTAGCGCATAAACGGGCGACAAGCCTCCACCCAAACCCACCAAAAGTGTGAATGTAGTGAAAGACTTCAAAAATCTTTCTCTCAAAATGAATTCTCTAAATTATGGGTTAGTATATTGCCCTTTTAAGACGACTAACTCGCTGATTAGTCACTTATTAGGGCAATATCTCTCTAACGCCGAAGAGTAATTCAATGTTTTTTGAGCGGATATTTATTCGTCACCAAAAGCAATTATCCAATCTTCACGAGTGCTACTTCAAAAATCAAATCTTGCCCTGCCAATGGGTGATTGGCATCTACTACAATCTCATTATCAGTCACTTGCACCACGGTCACCGCGATAGGCTGCGGATTGCCATCTTGGTGCATGTTGAGCTGCATTCCTACTTCAAACGGAATATCGTCGGGTAGTTCGGCGCGATTGAACGGAAATATCAGTTCCTCTTGGAGTGGTCCGTAGGCTTCGTTGGCGGGAATTTCGATGCGCTTATTATCGCCAACATTCATGCCCGTGATGCCATTGTCAAACCCCGGAATCACCATACCAGACCCCAACTGAAAAGTCAGTGGCTCGCGTCCTTCCGACGAATCAAACAATGTGCCGTCGGTCAATGTACCTTTATAATGGACGTGTACGGTGTCCCCTGCTTGTGCTTGTTGCATTATTATTTGGATTGAATTTACAATTTCATCAATACGCCCTCGCAAACAGCACTCGCTGCGACGAAGGCTTGCCTGTCAAAATACACTTACCTTCTTCTTGAGGGGCGTTATAAGGAATACAACGAATCGTGGCTTTGCTAAGTTCTTTGATTTTGTCCTCGGTTTCGGAAGTCCCATCCCAATGCGCCAGCAAAAAGCCTCCTTTTTCAATTTGCTCCGTAAACTGTTCCCACGTATCTACATAGTGCGTGTTGGCTTCGCGCAAAGCCAAAGCTTTTTGGTAAATATTGTGTTGAATGTCTTCCAAAAGACCCTCGATGTACGCTACAATACCTTCCAAAGACACCGTTTCTTTGGTTTTGGTATCGCGGCGAGCTACCTCTACCGTACCGTTTTCTAAATCACGCGCGCCCATCGCCAAGCGCACGGGTACGCCACGGAGTTCGTATTCGGCAAATTTCCAACCGGGCTTATTGGCATCAGAATCATCAAATTTGACGCTGATTCCTGCTTTTTTCAACCCCGCCGAAATTTCTTTTGCTTTTTCAGTAATGGCCGCAAGCTGCTCTTCACTACGGTAAATCGGTACGATAACTACTTGAGTCGGTGCCAATTTAGGAGGCAATACCAATCCAGCATCGTCGGAGTGGGCCATCACAAGCGCGCCCATCATGCGCGTACTCATCCCCCAAGACGTACCCCAAACGTACTCTAAGCCACCATTTTTGCTCTGAAATTTCACATCAAATGCTTTGGCAAAATTTTGACCCAAAAAATGCGACGTACCCGCTTGAAGTGCCTTTCCGTCTTGCATCATGGCCTCGATACAAAGGGTTTCGTCGGCCCCCGCAAAACGTTCATTGGCAGTTTTGTAGCCTTTTACCACGGGCATCGCCATCCATTCTTCGGCAAAACGCGCGTAGATTTCAAGCATTTGACGGGTTTCGGCCATGGCTTCGTCGGCAGTAGCGTGGGCAGTGTGGCCTTCTTGCCACAAAAACTCCGCCGTCCGCAAAAACAAGCGCGTCCGCATCTCCCAACGCACCACGTTGGCCCACTGATTGATAAGCAGGGGCAAATCACGGTACGATTGAATCCAGTTTTTATAGGTACTCCATATCACCGTTTCTGAGGTAGGCCGCACGATAAGTTCTTCTTCGAGTTTGGCTTCGGGGTCCACCACTACCCCACCACCGTTGGGGTCGTTTTTGAGGCGATAGTGCGTCACTACGGCACATTCTTTGGCAAAGCCCTCCACGTGACTTGCCTCTTTGCTCAGGTAAGATTTAGGAATAAACAAAGGAAAATAGGCGTTGGTATGCCCCGTTTCTTTGAACATATCGTCGAGCGCACGTTGCATTTTTTCCCAAATTGAATAGCCATATGGTTTTATCACCATGCAGCCTCTTACGGCAGAATTTTCGGCCAAATCTGCGCGTTTAATAAGTTCATTGTACCATTCTGAATAGTTCTCTTCGCGGGTTGGAATTGCGTTTGCCATTTTTTATTAATTGGTGATTGAATGATTGAATGTTGAGTGATTGAGCAATCACCCAAAAAAATCTATATTTTCTCGAAATTGTACTTTTTACACCCATCAGATGTTGCCCTCTGACTATCAGGATTTTGCATCATTTGGTGTCAAAAATACATTCATAAAACTTTGATTATCAGGAACTTTATAGCATTAAAATTTGATTAGAAATTCAGAAAAACGCTTGCAAAGATAGTTTTTTATCCTAAATTTGTGACCAAGAAAACCAATTGAAGTCAAATTGGCGTTTTAGTAGAAGTAACAATTTACACATAAAACTTCCCATAACCATGAAAACCAACCGCATCATTGCACTTGTCTCAGCCATTGCTTTGGTGGGCTTGTGGAGTTGTAACTCCCGACAATACACCAGCAGCAGTGACGCCGAGTACGATGACCTCTACGGCAATTCGTCGAGCGGTATCGTGACTCTCGCAGGCGGACGTGACGACGACGAAGACGCTTCTTCTCGCCACAGCAACCCTGATTATCAGTCTGGTAGTACACAGCGCAATGGCAACCAAGGCACTGGCACTACAACCGAAGAAAATTATGATTATTACGATGAGTCGTATTTGAGCGCGCGTAGCGCACGCCGCAACGTGGGCAATCAATCGGGCTATAATGCAGGATTTGCCGATGGCTATCGCAGTGCCCAAAACGACCTCAACTGGGGAAGCGCTTGGAATAGCCCGTGGCGTAACAACGGCTGGAATAGTTGGAACAACTTGAACTCGTGGAACAACTGGGGCATGGGCTTCGGTATGGGCATGGGAATGGGTTGGAATCGCTGGAACCGCTGGGGAGGCTATAACTCGTGGAACAACTGGGGTTGGAATGACCCCTGGATGGCTTGGAACGACCCTTGGATGGGTGGCGGCTGGAATAGCTGGAACTCGTGGAACAGCCCTTGGGGCTGGAACTCGTGGAATACTGGTTTTGGTTGGAACAATCCTTGGAATAGCTGGAACTCA
>JALOLW010000280.1 GCA_025455795.1 Spirosomataceae bacterium | reverse complement strand
CTACGATGAGGTATTTGAGGTTGCTTGCCCACGTTTCGGGCTTTTGCATCTTGTTGGGAGCTTCACACACAAAGGGTTGCTCTATCGGCTGTTCCAGCGTAGTTTCTGTGAAATTTGATAGCATGATGTTGTTGATTTTGAGGGTATTAGACCAGTTTGAAAATAAAAGGAAGCAGTAGATGAGTCATCAAAAACCCACCCGCCATGAAGCAGCAAGTAGCTACCAACGAAGGCCATTGGAGGTTGGAAAGCCCCATGATGGCGTGGCCTGACGTGCAGCCGCCCGCGTAGCGCGTGCCAAAGCCCACCATAAAGCCGCCCAACACAAAAAAGAGGAGTCCTTTGAGTGAAAACAATGCCTCGGTACTGAACAAATCGGCGGGCATCAAACCCGCAAAATCCTGAATACCCAACTGTTGTAGGTCGCTGATGGTGGCGGGGGAAATGACAATGGCGTCGGGATTGGCCAACCATTGCGTAGCGATAATACCACCCAAAAATACGCCCAAGACAAACACTAAATTCCAGATTTCTCTTTTCCACTCGTATTTGAAAAACGGGATGTTGGCGGGCATACAAGCCGCGCAGATATGCCTGAGCGACGACGATATGCCAAAGGACTTGTTGCCAATCAATAAAAGTGTGGGTACTGTGAGTCCAATCAGTGGCCCAGCTACGTACCACGGCCAGGGTTTACGGACGATTTCAAGGATTTGCTCCATTGTGGTGATAGGTTGTGTGATTATGTGTAATTAGTAATGATAATTGATAATAAAATTGAGGTGCGTCATATTGACTTTGTTGAACACAAACCGCTCGTTTTGATAAGTTTCGCCCAGCGGGTCTTTTCTGACCACGAGCAGGAGCGCGTTGAGCCCTTTGAGATAGTGGTCAAACTGGTACGTCACGCCCAAATTGAGTTGCGAATAGCTCGGCATTCCGTATTTGTTCAAAGCACTGTTTTTGACATCGGGAAGCTGAAAATACCCGCCGCTTAGTTCAATCTTGACGTGTTTTTCGGGTTTGAAGTACATATTGAGCGAGGTGGCGGTCACGTCGCCGTAGCCTTCGTTGCGCTCGCGGGGCATGAAGGTATAAAAAGGTTCACGTCCCCACTCGCGCGGCATCAAAAAGCGACCGTCGGCAGCGATGCGGGTGGCGTTGAGGTACCAATCCAACTTGGCCGACTGCTGCCCCACGCGCCCCGAAATCCCACGTGTACCTTGGTGAGCTGCGCTATATACTTTGGTAGGGTCAGCATTGCCCCCTTCGCCCACGGTGTTTTGCTGAAATAGCTGTACGCCTGCCATCCAATTTTTGCCCGCCCTGGGCTTCGACTTGTATTCGATTTTGGTCCAAAGGGTATTGGTTATGTTTTGAACGTAGGTATTCCAAAGTTGGACATTCCACTGTTTTTTCTGAAAAATGCCGCCCAGAATACCGATATAGCTTGATTCAACGTGATTTTTGTAGCCCGAAGGCTTGCCATTGACATCCACTCCGACGGGATAAATGCCGATGCTTTCGCCTACCTCAAACCACCGCACCGTAGAGCGCGGCGACACTGCCCAAGTATAAGAACCGTGGAGTTTGAGGTTTTTCCATTCGTTCAACTCCAACGTGGCAGCCTCAATGAGCGTGGGGCGCATACGACCGTCTTGGGGATTGACGAAAGGCGTTTGTGGGATTTGACGGCCTACGGTCAATAGCGATTTTTTGCCCAAATGCAGTTTTACAAATAGCTCTTCCAAGCGGTCGAGGTCTTCGTGGTCGTTGGGGCGTTCGATGTCAAACAGCCCCACTTCGTAGCGATTGGTTTGGCCCGTGGTGGGGTCGGCTTGGGCGAGGTCAGAAGAGGCAAGATTGAACATAAAAAAGCCGCTCATCCCCAACTGAAATCGTTTCAGAAATTTGGGGGTTTCGTAACCGATACCTGCCCCAACGCCCCAAGCGTAAGCGTCGGTGAGGTTTTGCTGGTTGAGGGTGACTGCCCAGTAGCTCCGAGCGTGGCCATAAAAACGTCCTTTGCCAAAAAAATGACTCAACGTATTGGTGTCGGCGGCAGCGTCGTGGTGGCCGTGGATACCCTGCGCCACGACGCTATTTGCCAATAAAAACAAAAAGAAAAAAGATTTATAAACTCGTGGTACGACTGGTACGAACGCGCTTCTAATGAGTCTATAAGTTTCAGTCGTGCCAAGAGTGAGCATTTTCGTACGATTTTGCATAACTTTCAAAATAAAGCTTTTGCAAAAGTACCCAGTCTCCTCCCCTTCAATCTGTGACAATTATCACATTACTGAAAATTATAGTCCACCCCGTGTACTTGGCTGAGGAGCGATTGCGGCGCATCCAAGATTTTGGCATCTTGGCGCAGGGCAGGCGTCACGGGCGAGAAAGCTTTGAGGTAGTCTTTCATCATACTATGTAGTGTAAAGGCTGTATTGCGGGCGTTTTTGACTCCTCTCATGCGGCAGAGCATATCGTCAGGGTCGCCGTCGCGCTCGCAGGCACAGAGGATGTATTCACGCTGAGGGTCAATGAGTTGGTCTTTGATAGTGACCCGTTGTACTCGACTTCCCATTTTTTCAAATGCTTTAAATTCCACTTTCATGCCTTTGAACCGAATGAGCCACCCACCAAAACGCTTTGAGGCATCTTGGGCAAACACATTTTGTAGTTCTTTTTCGAGCCAATCCAAAATTTGCGCACCCGTTGCAGTGCCCGTTTGTATAGGAGCATCTACAGGAAGCATGTCGTGGAGATAGCCTTCGGTGATGGGAACGTTGCCTGTGTAGTCGGCGGTGCGGGGTGGGCAAAACCGAAATCCGTTGGACAGCACCACATCGGCGTTTACCTTCCATTTGAGGGCATCTACGATAAGCGTGTCAATGGTGTTTTCGACCACAAAGTTTCGGTAAAGTGGCAGCGTACTGTATCCCAACACGCGCTGAATGTCGGCTTGGTGCGGTTTTTCGACTTCGGCCACCATCGCCTGCACGGATTTGTTGGCGGGGTATTTTTGGGGGTTTACTTCAATAAGTTGGTAGGTATCGCGCACTATTTTGCCGTCTTTGACGGTCAAATCCAGTTGACCAATAAACGAACCAAACGCTCCTGGTTCAACGATTTTGGTGTATTCTGCTTGGATAGGCTTGCGTACCCGCTCGTGCGTGTCGGCCCCAAAGATATAATCCACGCCTTTGCAGTCGGGGTTGTTGCCCAGCGCGATTTGTTGAGAAAGCCCCAAGTGCGAAAGTAGAATCACAAAGTCGCATTTTTCTTGCTCTTTGAGCAAGGCCACGTACGCTTTGAGGTTTTCTTCGGGTTTGGTATAAACGATGCCTTTGCTGTAAAGCGGCGACTGCCGAAGCGGCACTAAGGGGTCGGTATAGCCCAAAAAGCCGATTTTGATGCCCAAGCGATTGATGATTTGGTAAGGCTGAAAAATAAAATCGCCTTTTTTGCCCCCACCCAAATCGTGAAACATATTGGTGCAGACTTTGGGGGCCAACAAACCGCCCATGAGGTCTTGCATATTTTGTTTGTAATAGACCACTTCCCAATTGCCTGGCAAATAAAGGTCATAATTGAGCGCGTTGAGAATAGGCACAAAGGCTTTGCCCGTCGTTTTGACCGACAGCATACTGCCTTGAAACATATCGCCAGTGTCTATCAACAGGGTATTGGCGGGATTTTTTTTTCGGAGCGTTTCGATGGCCGTAGCCAAGTGTGCGTAGCCGCCCGCTTTGCGAAACGTCAATTGATTGTTTTCCCAAAACAGTTCGTCGTGGGGGTGTATTTGGCAGTGTACGTCGGTGGTTTGGAGGAGCGTAATCATGCCACTTGGGGCATGACCAATGAGCGACGAGGGCGTTTCGGATACCGGTGCAGCTACTACTGAGGGCGGCGCGGCAGCAGCAGTGGCAAGTAGCCCTGCTTGGAGAAATTTTCTTCTTGATGGCATAACGATGATTGCTTTATGCTCAAAACCCAGCCTTCAAATAAGCCCAGCCTTCTTCCTGACGGACGACGATTTCGGCAATGCCCACAGGTACATAAATCGCTTGGGGCAAAATCTGTTCTTTGGTCAATTTTTGTTGTTTCATCGTGTTTTCACAAACGGCAAAAACGATGCCTTTGGCTTTAAGGGCGGCAATTTCTGGCTCAAATATACGCTGGTCTTTACGCATAAATCCGATGCCTTTGTTGTGTACCACTACTTCGATTTGGGCCGTAGGCCAGTAGGCAAGCACATTGTTGAGTTGGCGCGTGAGGGCGCGATACGCGGCGGTGTCGGGCGTAGCAAGCTGAAATACCATCTTGTGGGTTTTTTCTGATTTGGGCGCGTTGGTTTGCGCCATTGCGCTCATCCAGAGGCTACTACTCAGGAGCAGCACTGTACTTATTTTGATGTTCATTGTGATTGTTGGGTTTAGCGTGAAGCGATGGTCAGTGGGTTGGGTACTTTCAATCCTTTGTGGTTGTCTTTCCATTTTTTAATGGGCTTAAAAGGACCGTATTTATGTTGTTTTTCAGAAAAGGGATCGGCAAAAGGGCCAAAAGGGTGGTCAATAGGCTTACCCGCTAAGTTGGGCCAGTCTTGGCTGAGGTCTTTGGTAGGGCGGGGCATCGAATTGACAAAAGCCGCCACGTCCCACGCTTCCTCGTCGGTGAGTTGCGGTTGCTGATACGTCACGCCAAGCGGCATATTGTACTTGACATAGCCCGCGAAATTGGAGATTCTGAACAAACCCGCCCCCACGTTGTAGCTATTTTTGCCCCAAAGTGGCGGATAGGTATAGCTTTTTTGGTCGGCGGCCAGCACCCCTTCTCCATTGGCTTGGTGACAACTTTGGCATTTTTGTTCATACACTACTTTGCCTTGGGTGGCGTCGGCGGCGCGGTCCAAAAACTTCAACTTGAAAATCCCCGACCCTCTGGGGGCTACTTTCGACGGTACGCCTTTGCCGAGCCATTTGATGTAAGCCAAAATCGCCTGCATTTCGGTGGAAGTTGAGTCGAGGGCTTTACCATTGAGGCTGCGCTGAAAGCAGTCATTAACGCGCTTCACTTGGTTTTCGCTCGTCCCTGAGCGTTCTCTAAACTTAGGATAGGTGCTTTGAACGGCAAAATAATTGTTCCCCCAAGGCTGTGTGCCTGCGTTGAGGTGGCAGTTTTGGCAGTTCATGCCGTTGGAGATGGCTTTTATTTTGCCTTTGGGGCCCAAGTACTCCGCCGTGTGAGCAATGAGTTCTTGGCCGTAGTTGATGCGTTTACGGTCATCGGGGCTTACTTCAGCCATGCGCCATTCGGGGGGGGCAGTCCAAAGACTCACAAAATTGGAATCGGGCTTTTGGTAAGATTGAGTTTCAGCCAAAGGTTCTTCTTTGAAATCAGGAACACCAAAAATAAACACGTATCCACCTGCCAACACAACCACGGCCATCAGTAGCAACAAACCCATGAGTGCTTGGAGTAGGCGAATAAATTTTTGGTCGTCGCGGTGCGGGTCAGATGCGGCCATATCTTGTGCTGAAGGTCTTAGTTCTACTCTACCCGAATAAAATAGGTTAAAAAAACAAAAAGGCGGAATTTTGTTGCGACAAAACAAACAAAATAGCCTTTAGGGATGAAAAATATGGTTCTTTATGAAATTACTTGATATGTGTATTTTATTGATGCCATGAATGCACTAATATCATTCGATTTTCATTCGTGAATTAGTGGCATCAAGTAAA
>JALOLW010000279.1 GCA_025455795.1 Spirosomataceae bacterium | reverse complement strand
AACAAACGGGGCTGACCAATCATATAGAAAAAATTTGGGCGACTTTAAGGGCTCGAATCACGCGATATGTAAGAAAAAGTCTTTCTTTTTCTCGTAGCCCCAAATATCATCATTTGGTTACCAAACTTTTCTTTGTCAACTATCACCAAGAGTGCATCAACACCTTTTGAATAACTACCAAAATCTTCTATACTAACCTAAAAGAACTATGAAATAAAGAATACTGAGGGAGTAAGTATATTTATTGAGGAGTGTGCAACGATTAGAAAATTATATTCAGAAAAAACTAAAAAAAGATCACTGCATCGAACAAAGTGTTCACGCCAACCCGCCGCCAAAGGCTCAACACAAAAGCCAACGCAGCCGCAAACAGCGTAGATGCCCCCGTTCTCAGAAACCAGCAAAAGTTCCGAAGAAATAGATACAATACGGATAAAATATAAATAGGCTTCCCTTGGAAATTAATTAGAACTTTCTTTTTCCTCGAAAAACCCCAGTCATAGGGCCCCTGCCATCGTTTTTTTCTCAGGAAGCAGCTCAACCAATGACGACCAGTTGATGGTTTGATAAATCGCCCCCAATTTGGTTGAGTTCTTGAATAAATACGGGGACGCCCAGTCAATTTGGCGAAAATTGGAGAATCTAAATTGAAGAGTGTATGCGGGTCGCCGCTGCGATTGCATCTGTATTTTAAGTACTAAAGCAAAAGTTTTCGGGTGCTTGATTCGTCGTATTCAGCCCCACAAGGGTTCAAAACCCTTGTGGGGATACACCCGAAAACTTTTGCCAACCCCCTTAAGTTTGTTGGCACAACTAAAATACAAAAATCCCCGAATTATGCTAAATGTGTGCATATTCGGGGATTAAATTTTGGATAATATCCTGACAATTAGCACCTTATAGCTTCAAAGGGAAGCCAACATAGCATCAAACGAACAGCCAATCCAGTTCCATGTTGTTATGTTTTAACTAATTTCCCCTGTTCTGTCAGACAATAACACAGGCTTTTCTTGAAAAAACAACAGTTGAGAGGTATTATTTTTTCACTGTTTTGTGCTGCGTTATTGGATGCCTTTCGGCACAATCCGCCACGCGGCCCAGCGGCTTGCCAAAGTAGTAAACAGCACGATTGAAATCGAACTCGCGGGCATCAAAATGGCCGCTACCACGGGCGAAAGCGTACCCGTAAGCGCAAAACTTAGCCCGATGACGTTGTAAACGAGCGAGATAACAAAACTCTGCACCACAATGCGGCGGCCTGCCCGCGCCAACCGTATGTACTGGGGCAGTTGGGTGAGGTGGCTACCGTCCAAAATCCCATCGCAGGCGGGCGAGAAGTTGTTGAGGTTGTCAGAGACGGCCACGCCCACGTCGCTTTGTACCAATGCCCCCGCGTCGTTGAGGCCGTCGCCAATCATCATCACTTGGTGGCCCTGCTGTTGAAGGCTTTCGATAAACTTGAGCTTGTCTTCGGGTTTTTGGTTGAAAAACAGCCGATTGCGCCCAAAAAGCTGCCCTAAGTACGCTACGTCGGTGGTATGGTCGCCTGAGAGCAAATACGTTTGGTAGTTTTTTTGTTGCAGTGCCACAATGGTCGCGTGCAAGTCGGGGCGGTAGCGATTGCGGATTTCAAAGTAGCCCAGTACGTCTTCGCCAAACCGATAATAGACGCGGCTTGCTTCGCCCGCAAGGGTTTGAAACTCTTGCGGGGTTTCACTCACCCACTGTCCTGCCCCTATGCGTATCACGCAGTCGTCGCCCAAGTAGGCTTCGAGTCCTTTGCCTTCTACTTCTTTGAAATGCTGCACGAGTTCTTCTTTCATCGCGCCCACCAACGACTTCGTGATGAGTTTGCTCAACGGATGCGACGACTGCGAAGTGAGCGAAAACACAATGTCTTTCTCAAAGCCCGTCAGGGTTTTGCCCACAAACTTCACCTCGCCCGCGTCGGGCAGGGTGAGCGTCCCCGTTTTGTCAAAAACGACGGTATTGATTTTGGCGAGGTTTTCGATGACGCGCGCGTTTTTGAGGTAAAATTTATACCGCCCAAACAGCCCCAAAATGTTGCCGTTGGTAAAAGTATCAGACAACAACAGCGCGCACGGACAGGCCACTATCAAAATCGTAGTGATGGCATTGATGCCACGGGGCAGGTCGCCCGTGAGCCCCCAATACGCCAAAGCCAATACGCCCAAACCAAGCACAATCCACGTAAAATAGCGGTTGATGGTATTGACCATTTCGCCCTCTTTCTGTTTGTTTTTTTGGACAAAAGCGTCGTTGTTCCAAAGTTGTGTGAGGTAGCTTTGTGATACTTTCTTGGTGATTTCCAGTTCGATAGCTCCGCCAATTTGCCGCCCACCCGCATAGATGCTTTCGTTGCGCGTTTTTTCGACGGGCGCCGACTCGCCCGACACAAAGCTGTAATCAATCATGGCCCGCTCGCTGATGAGGCGGGCGTCGGCGGGGATGAGTTCTTTGTGTCGTATCAAAATTTTATCGCCCGGTAGCAGGTCAGACACGAGTATTTGTTTTTGGGCGGTCTCGGTGGCGGCGACAGATTCGGTTTTTCTTTCCAACAAAGTCACCGCTACGGGAAAGTATGATTTATAGTCACGGTCGAACGAAATGGCCGAGTAAGTTTTGTCTTGAAAATACCGCCCTACGAGCATAAAAAACACAATGCCCGTCATGGAGTCCAAGTAGCCCGCGCCCGTCTGCATGCTGATTTCGTACAGGCTTCTCGCAAAAGTGACCAAAATCGCCAACGCGATGGGAGCGTCAATGTTGAGGTACCGCTCCCGGATGGATTTCCAAGCCGACACAAAAAAATCGGATGCCCCGTAAAAAAACACGGGCAAAGCCAACAGCACGTTGAACGCATTGAAAAACAACCGTAGTTGGGGGTCGTTGCCCAAATCGCCGAGGCCGAAGTATTCGGGAAAACTCATCATCATGATGTTGCCAAAGGCAAAACCAGAAACGCCGATTTTGTAAATCCGAGCGCGATTGGGCGAGGTTTTGGGCGCTTGTTCGGCATCTTGGAGGCTGAGGTAAGGCTCGTAGCCAATGCGGGCGAGGAGTTCGGCCAATTCACTGAGTTTGATGGCATTTTCTTCAATCACAACCCGCACTTTCTTCTCGGGGAAATTGACCGATGATGAGCGCACGCCTGCGTGAAGGCGGTGGAGGTTTTCGAGCAGATAGACACAGGAGCTACAGTGCATCTGCGGCAGTAGCCAATTGACGTGGGTTTGGGTGCCGTCGGTAAACTCAATCAGTTGGGTACGGATGTCGGTTTGGTCTAAATAGGCGTATTTACCGGCGTAGAAATTGGATTTGGGCGAAAGACCAGGGTTTTTCTCTAAATCGTAGTAGTTGCAAAGCTGATTGTCTTGCAACAAAGTATAAACCGTTTTGCAGCCTTCGCAACAAAACGGTTTATCGTCGTGCTTGATGATGGTGTCTTCGCAATCTGCCCCACAGTGGTAGCAGTGGGTACTGGTCGTTGATGAAATGGGTTGCGACATAGCTTGTGCGTCTTATTTTCCTCAAAAATGCGCTGCTATTTCATCAATCTAAATGAGTTGCGTCAGCCCCAAAAACTGACTTTGGTCAGGGTTTTACAAGAGCGTAGTCCATTCCTGATAGAGTTTGAGATTCGGGTCCTGAGTCATAAGTATCAAATCATCATGCCAAATCAGAATATGGGTGTCAACCAGCAGGTGCATTACATATATTCTTTTAAATCTTCCAAAGGGGCATCAAAGTCGTCGGCAACGTATGTGATGTACTGTTTTCCTGCCCCTCTAATATTGGGCAAACGTGGAAAATCTTCAGCATTGTTTGTTTGCTGCGGTTGTTTGTTATTCAAAAACTCCACAAAATGAAGCACTTCTTGTTGCATTTCGGGAGGGAGCTGTTGCGTTTTGAGAGCGATTAAATCTAAAACTGACATGAGAATCACGGTTTTTGGTTAATCAAAACTAATTCATTGTTGATTCAGACATTCACTCGTGGCACGACTGAGACTTATAGCTTCATTAGTAACGAGTTCGTAACAGTCGTGCCACGAGTCTTCAATAGTCAAAACTAATTCAATCTGTTCAAATTCCCAAATCAGTAGCCAATGCTTGGTATTTGAGCAAGAGTTGGTCGGCATTTTGGGCGATTTGTGGAGTGAAAACTCCCACTTCGCGGCGGGTGTAAGTCGAAATGTCAAAGCCGCGTTGTTGGAGAAAATATTTGCAAACAATGGGATAGACGTCGTGAATCACGTCCATGGTTTCTACCAAAAACTGCTGTACGCGCTGCACTTCGGCTTGCAGGTGGGGCGCGTCAAAATACCGACACAGCCACACGATGAGTTCGGGGAAATAATTCCCCTGAATACACGATAGTCCCGCCGAACCCACCCGCAACGACGCCACCGCGTGTGGCATGTACGCATCGTACAGCCCAAAACGCGCATATCCCGCCACGGCTTGGAGTTTGGCGCGGACGTTTTCAAGGTCGAGGGAGGTGTCTTTGTGGTAAATCACGCGACCTGTGGCTACCAATTTTTGAAGCAAAGCCGCCGAAATCAGCCGTTTGTAAGGCACGGGACATTCATAAAAGCCCACAGGTACGCCCTCCGTTTGGGCCAACAAATCGAAGGTGCGTTCTTCAAAAACCTCGTCGGACTCGTGGGCTTCGGCCAAAATAGACGTGATCAAAATGATGGCTTCGGTGCCTGTATCGTGCATTTTTTTGACAAAATCGGCCTGGTGCGTAAGCGTACCCCCGAGCGTACCCGTGGCCACGACAGGCACGGTGCCGTCGGTTACTTCTACCACGTGCCGCACAATTTGAAGCCGCTCGGTATCGGTCAGTTCAAACATCTCGCTCGACAGGCAGTTGGCAAAAAGCCCTTTGGCTCCTGCTTTCAAATAAAACTCCGTGAGCTTGGTCAATTGCTCAAAATCAACACTTCCGTCTTCGTGAAACGGCGTGAGCATGACAGGAATAAAACCTTTGGTAGGGGTCATTGGGTGGGTGTTTTGAGCCATTGTTCGTCGAAAACCGCAAAACGAATGGTACGTTGGTTGTTTTGCTGTAAAGTATAGCAAGCGTAAAGTTTACCGTCTTGGCCTTGGACAATCGCGGGATAATGCGCCCTCACGCCCGTTTTTTCGTCGTTGGTCCGTTCCAAATACCGTTTGTAAGGCCAAGTTTTGCCCTCATCTTCCGACAAAAACACCGCCAAACGGTGCCGCCCTTCGTCGGTGTCGTTGCCGATGAGCGCCCAGTGGCCGTTGGCAAGGCGGACGGCATCGGCCCCCGAGCCAGGATTGGGGAGGTCGCTGTCGGTCACGTCGCTCCAAGTGAGGCCGCCGTCGGTAGAGGTACTGACGGGCAGGCGTTGGGGTGGCGGGCCGTTGTCGCGCATATAGGCCACGATATGCCCGTTGTTTTTGGGCAACAATGCCGCTTGAATGTTGGCAATGCCCACGATAGGCTCACTGTACGTCCAGTTTTTGCCAAAGTCTTCGGTCATCGCCACGAGCGACATTTCGAGGCCGTCGGAGTACAGCGGCAGTAGTATTTTGCCGCCGATTTGGAGCGGTTTGTGGCGCGTTTGCCAGCCGATGCGGCTAAACAACGGATAACCCATCGGTTGTTTTTGGCCGTTTTCGTCTTGGCCGTTGCGCACAAATCCTTTGCCTTGTACTTTGTCGAGGATGTCGGCTTGATGTTTTTGCCAAAGCGCGTTTA
>JALOLW010000013.1 GCA_025455795.1 Spirosomataceae bacterium | reverse complement strand
AAATAGTACCTCGGTACATAGATTTCCAAATATGTCGGAAGAAAAAAGTATGCGCCTCAGCCAAGCGGCCCGAATACTCAACCTCAATCACACGAAAGTGGCGAGTGTTTTGGCCAGCAAAGGTCATAAGGTGGACAACAACCCCAACACAAAACTCAACTATGAGCAGCTCGAATTCTTGGCCAAAGAGTTCAAGTCAGACGTGCTATTGAGTGGTGGGGCACCCAAGAAAGAAGAACCCGTACAGGCTGCTCCTACCGACGACAGCCCAGTACTGTATTTTCGTTCTACCTCTCAAACACCCGCGCCCAAACCCGCCACGGAAGAAGCACCTAAGCCCGCGCCTCAGCCAGAGCCACCGCGCGCCGAAACCTCTTCGTTGGGCTTGAAAGTAGTGGGTAAAATTGATTTGGACGCGCCCAAAACACCGCCTCCTGCGCCTGTTCCCGCGCCCAAACCCGAAGAAAAACCAGTCGAGGCGGCTCAACCCACTCCTCCTACCCCCGTGGTAGTAGCACCAGTGAAAGAAGAGACCAAGCCTGCCCCCGTCGAAATCAAACCCGTTCCTGTTCCAGAACCTGCGGTTATAGCACCACCTGCACCCGTAGCAGAAGTGACAAAGCCCGTTGAGGTAGAAAAACCCGTTGCGGTAGAGAAGCCCAAAGTTGAAACACCCGCACCTGTTGCGGTTGAATCAACCCCCAAAGTAGAGCCTCCCGCAGCCGCAATCCCCGAACCCGCCAAACCAGCCGATAAACCAGTACAACCCGCAAAACCCGCTCAACATGAGCAGCGTCCTGACAATCGTCAGAAGGGACAACAGGACAATCGGCAAAGAGGACAACAGGACGACCGGCAAAAAGGGCAGCAAAATCAGCAAAAACCACAAAATCCTGCGGCAAAACCAAAACCAGCCCCAGAACCAGTTGTGGAGCCAGAACTTATCGAAGCCAAAGCTGAATCACTCAAAGGTTTGACGATTTTGGGCAAAATTGAACTGCCCGTTGAAAGACGACCTGGTGAAGGTGGCGGTAACCGCGACCGTGATAAAAAACGGAAACGAAAACGCTTGCGCAAAGGTGAGAAAGTAACGGGCGACGCCAACCAACAAAATAAGCCCAAAACAGGTGACAAGCCTGCCGACGCCAACAAAAACAAACCTGCTACCACCACTACTCCTGCCGCCAACAGCAACAATGCCAAAAAAGGCACCAGCACCAACGCCAAAAAAGGAGGAAATCGCCGCGAGAAGCGCGAAGAAATATCGGCCAAGGAAGTCACCGACTCAATCAAGGCCACCAACGCCCGCCTGAGTGGTGTCACTCGTGGTAAAAACTTCGGTGCTGACAAACGCCGCGAGCGCAGAAAACAACGCGCCGAGGCGGCAGAAGAGCGCATGATGCAAGAGCAGGAGGATTTGGGCGTTCTCAAAGTGACCGAGTATATTTCGGCCAACGACCTCGCCTCACTCATGGATGTTTCGGTACAAGAGGTTATCTCGGTCTGTATGAGCATGGGGATGTTTGTCTCTATCAATCAGCGTCTTGATGCCGAAAGTATCACGCTCATCGCCGACGAATTTGAGTACGAAGTAGAGTTTATTTCTGCCGAAGAAGAAATACAAGCCGATGTACAAGAAATAGTAGATGCCGAGGAAGACTTGATAGAACGCGCTCCTATCGTGACCATCATGGGTCACGTGGACCACGGCAAGACCTCTTTGCTCGACTATATCCGCCGTACCCGCGTGGCCGCAGGCGAAGCAGGAGGTATCACGCAGCACATCGGGGCGTACAGCGTCAAAACCGACGGTGGCCGCCGCATTACTTTCTTGGATACACCGGGCCACGAAGCCTTTACGGCCATGCGTGCGCGGGGTGCCAAAGTCACCGACGTGGTCATCATCGTGATTGCCGCCGACGACTCCGTGATGCCTCAAACCCGCGAAGCCATCAACCACGCCCTCAACGCGGGCGTACCGATTGTGTTTGCATTTAGTAAAATAGACAAGCCTGGTGCCAATACCGAGAAAATTCGGGAAGCGTTGGCAGGGATGAATATGCTCGTAGAAGAATGGGGCGGTAAGTACCAAACCCAAGAAATTTCTTCTAAATCAGGACAAGGCATTTCGGATTTGCTCGAAAAAGTGCTGCTCGAAGCCGACCTCCTCGAACTCAAGGCCAATCCAGACCGTCGCGCTTCGGGCACGGTCATCGAAGCTACCCTCGACAAAGGACGCGGTTATGTCAATACCATTTTGGTAGAAACAGGAACGCTGCGCGTGGGCGATGTCATCTTGGCTGGAGCTCATTTTGGCAAAGTAAGAGCCATGTTTGACGCCACGGGAAGTCGTCTTAAAGAAGCTGGACCTTCCACGCCCGTGCAGCTTTTGGGCTTAAACGGTGCGCCGCAAGCAGGTGATAAAATCAACGCAATGGAGACCGAGCGCGAAGCGCGCGAAATCGCCAACAAGCGCGAGCAAATCATGCGCGAGCAGAGCATCCGTACCCGCAAGCACATTACGCTCGAAGAAATCGGTCGTCGGAAGGCCATCGGTACTTTCAAAGAATTGAACATCATCGTGAAAGGCGACGTGGACGGCTCGGTAGAGGCCCTTTCAGACTCACTCTTGAAGCTCTCGACCGAAGAAGTACAAGTCAATATCATCAACAAAGCCGTGGGGCAAATCGCCGAGTCGGACATCAACTTGGCCATTGCTGCCGATGCCATCATCGTCGGCTTCCAAGTGCGCCCGTCGGCCAGTGCCAAAAAACTCGCCGAGCAGGAGCAAATCGAAATCCGCCTCTATTCGGTGATTTACGACGCTATCAACGAAATCAAAGACGCGATGGCGGGAATGTTGGAACCAACGATGGAAGAAGTCATCATTGGCAATGCCGAGATCCGCGAAGTATTCAAAATCAGCAAAGTGGGTACTGTGGCGGGATGTATGGTCACAGATGGACTCATCAAGCGTAACAACAAAGTGCGCATCGTTCGTGACTTCATCGTGATTTATGAAGGGGAGATTTCACAACTCAAACGCTTCAAAGACGACGTGAACGAAGTCCGCTCGGGCTTCGATTGTGGTCTGAGTATCAAGGGCTTCAACGACATTCAAATCGGAGACGTCATTGAAAGTTACGAAATGAAAGAAGTAAAACGGACATTGTAAGTAGTATTGTGAAAATAGTATTGCGTATTGAGAATTTAAGTAACCCTTTGACTTTCTGTGTTTTACTTTTGTTTTTTGTCTCAATACTATAAACTACTGTACTACTTTATACCGTACTTTCTATACACAAAAAAAGAGCGCAAGTGATTGCGCTCTTTTTTTGTGGAAAACGATGCTTGATTTACACCAAGCTATTCACGATTTCTTTGAATTGCTCCACGTCAATCGTTTTTTCTTCAAAGCTCAATTTTTCTTTGAGACCCGCAAAGACTTTGGCGTCCATGACCTGATTGAATACTTTCGAGTAATTGTCCTCTTCTTTATTCATCAAATAGTTCATGGCCATTTTGTTGATGGCTTCTTGCATGCGCTCGTCGAGGTCGTTACCCAAAAAACCAAACTGCTCACGAATCATATTTTCGGCAGCACCAATGAGCTCGTTGGATTCAACTTTTACCTCAAGTTGGTCAGAGATATTGTTTTTAATCAAGCCTAACTTCGTTGAGCGCAAGAACTGCGGAAACTCGGCATCAATTTGTTCTTCGGTAAACTTACCTTCATTGACTTTGAGCAACCAATCCTTCAGAAATGCCTCTGGAAGGTCTATTTTGATGGTATTAAGAAGCATTTCGTCAATGTCGCGGCGCAAAAGTGCGTTGGATTCACGCACGTAGTTGTCGTTGATAATATCAAGCAACTGCGCCTTGAATTCTTCTTCACCGTTGGCTTTTTCGGGGCCGAGTACCTTGTCAAAAAACTCCTGATTGATTTCGGCGGGGGCTTTGCGGGTGATGTCTTCGATGGTCAGCGTAAAATCGCCCGTAAGTTCGGCGGCTTCTTCGTCTTTCAAACCAGTAAGCAAGGCCACGGCACGGTCTTCGGTAAAAGTATTACGAATATCAAACGTAACTGTATCCTCTTTTTTCAGACCAATAAAGAGTGCTTGTGCTTCTTCTTTGATGCGGGCAAAAGGAATGGCCGTTTTGGTGTTGAACTCACCCTCCACTTGTTTCAAATCACCGTAGAGCATATCGCCCACCTCTGACACTTCGGGGTTGGTTTGACCCGAAAAACGCTCGCGCAGGTTTTCGATGGCTTCGTTGAGTTCGGTTTCTCCTGCCTGAATTGTATATTTTGACACCGTTGGAAGACTTTCAAAAGCCACTTCAAAATCAGACGCCAAGCCCAACTCGTAGCTAAACTCAAAATCCGTTTGGGTATTCCAGTCAATCGTTTCGGTCTTTTCGCGGTCAATCTTCGGGTCACCCACGATGGCCAATTTGTTGTCACGAATGTAGTTGTTCACCGTATCGCTGAGGAGGTTGTTTACCTCGTCTATCACAATACTTTTGCCGTACATACGCTGAATCACTTGGGGAGGTACTTTGCCTGGACGAAAACCTTTGAGGTTGGCTTTGCGGCTATAATCTTTGATGGTTTTATCTACTTTGGGCTGATAGTCAGACTTGTCCATTTTGACCGTCAGCGTGGCGTTGGTGGGGGTACTTTTTTCTAAAACAACTTCCATGATAACTTGATTAGTGAATGAAACAATGAGTGAATGAGTAAATCAAGAATACTACAATAGAAAATGAGTGAATTGTGTGGTATTGAAGAATGAATATAGTTTAGTGCCTTTATTCATTCATTCGTCCATTCACCAATTCACTCATTGATTTTGGTACGGGCGGAGGGACTCGAACCCCCATGCCTCGCGGCGCCAGATCCTAAGTCTGGTATGTCTACCAATTCCACCACGCCCGCGCGATTCAATTTTTTCGGGTTGCAAAGGTAGCAGTATTTCTTTAAAATACCCAAAAAATAAAGGGCTTTCATCGTTTCTTAAAAATAGATAGATTTCAAAAGAAATACAAACACCTGTCTATCAGCAATTTACTGTTTTTTGTTTGGTTTTTCGACAAAAATTAAGTCAAATAAAAATTGGGAAACATAAAGAGAATCACTAATTTGGTAAAACTTTCGGTAGCGACACCAGCACTCAAAAGCCGATGGAGTACAACAACCCACGATAAATCGTTAGCATTAAGATTTTATGGAACTCGTAATTGATTTGGAGCAAGAGCGACAGGAAATTTTGAAAAGGTACCGCAAGCTACTGCGAGCGGCCAAACCTCTTTTGAAAGACAACGACGCCAAACTCATCAAAAAAGCCTTTCATCTCTCGGCAGAAGCCCACAAAGACATGAGGCGAAAATCGGGCGAACCGTACATTTTTCACCCGCTTGAAGTCGCCCAAATCTGCGTAGAAGAAATCGGCCTCGGCACGACCTCTATCATCTGCGCGCTACTGCACGACGTCGTCGAAGACACCCACTATACGCTGACTGATATGGAGCGGGAGTTTGGGCCCAAGGTGGCTCAAATCATAGATGGACTGACCAAAATCTCGGGGCAGTTTGAGTTTGGCACGTCGCAGCAAGCCGAGAATTTTCGCAAAATGTTGCTGACACTTTCAGACGACATTCGGGTGATTTTGATAAAACTCGCCGACCGCCTCCACAACATGCGTACCCTCGACAGCATGGCCCGCGACAAGCAGTTGAAAATCGCCTCCGAGACGATTTTTGTCTATGCCCCACTGGCCCACCGCTTGGGGCTACACGCCATCAAAACCGAACTCGAAGACCTGCACCTCAAATATACCGAACCCGAAGATTATAATTTTATCAGGGAAAAACTCCGCGCTACGCGCCTCTCGCGTGACCGATTTATCTCCAAATTTATCGAACCCATCGAAAATGATTTGCGCGAGCAAGGTTACAATTTTGCCATCAAAGGTCGGCCCAAGTCCATTTATTCGATTTGGAACAAGATGCGTCGCCAAAAAAAAACGTTTGAAGAAATCTACGACCTCTTTGCCGTGCGCGTCATCATGGATAGTGCCGACCCCAAAGAAGAAAAATCGGATTGTTGGCACGCCTATTCTATCGTGACAGACTACTACACGCCCAACATTGACCGCCTGAAAGACTGGCTCGCCACGCCCCGCGCCAATGGCTACGAATCGCTGCATATCACGGTGATGTACCGCCCCGAAGGCACCGACAAAGGCCAATGGGTGGAGGTGCAGATTCGCTCGAAGCGGATGGACGAAATCGCCGAAAAAGGCGTGGCCGCCCACTGGAAATACAAAGGCAATGACACCAAAACGGGCGGTGGCATAGACCAATGGATAAGCCAAGTGCGCGAAATGCTCGAAACCACCAGAGACTCAAAAGCGGCAGCGTTGGACTTTTTGGATGATTTTAGAAGCAATCTTTTTGCCGAGGAAGTATTTGTTTTTACGCCCAAAGGCGAGCTGCGCGTGTTGCAGCGCGGAGCCACGGCCTTGGACTTTGCGTTTGATATTCACACGCACGTGGGGGCGCACTGCATCGCGGCCAAAGTAAACAACAACCTCGTGCCTATCAGCCATACGCTCAACAACGGCGACCAGGTAGAAATCATCACCGCCAAACGCCAAAAACCGAGCGAAGATTGGCTCAAATTTGTGGTGACCTCCAAGGCAAAAGCCCGCATCAAAGACCTTATCAAGGAAGAAAATAAGCAGTACATCACCGACGGGCGCAGTATCATTGAGAAACGTTGCAAAATTCTGCACATCGAAGTCACGCACGAGTTAATCAACCAACTGCGGGCATATTTCAACTGCAAAACTCCTAACGACCTCTACTATCGTTTTGGCAAAGGCTACATTCAACAAGACGAAATCAGGAAATTTAAACAAGAAAAAGAAGCCAAAGCCAACGTTCAGCAAGCCAAAATCAACACCGACGACCTTCAAGACGGCAAGCAGTTTACGAAAGAACTCCGCAAAATACACGGCGAACGCGCCGACGCCGACGCGCTGCTCATCGGCGAAGACATGGACAAGATTGACTATATTTTGTCAAAATGCTGCAATCCTATTCCTGGCGACGACGTGTTTGGCTTTGTGACGGTCAATGAAGGCATCAAAATCCACCGTACTTCTTGTCCCAACGCCCCCGAACTGCTTTCCAACCACGGCAATCGCGTCATCAAAGCCAAGTGGACTTCGCAGCAAAAAATCGCGTTTTTGGCGGGTTTGAAGATAGACGGCACCGACCGCGTGGGCTTAGTCAATGACCTCACGCGCATCATTTCCAACGAGTTGCACATCAATATCCGCTCCATCAGCGTCGAAACCGACGAGGGAATTTTTGAGGGGTATATCAAGTTATACGTCTATGACACCCGCCACTTGGACGACCTGATGAAAAAACTCGACAAAGTTGAAGGGGTGTATCGTGTCACGAGATTTGATTAAAACTTAAAATAGTTTTTGAGGATTTTGACGGATTTTACCTTACTATTGCGCGAATTTTTTGAGGCAAAATCGTATTTACACTCCGCAATCTAAAAAACATTATTCTGCAACGGCCGTAAGGCACGCATCCATTATTTGCTACAATTCCTGTGAAAATCGCTGTATTGTCGTCCAACGCTAAGTTGTACTCTACCAAGCGGCTCGTCGAAGCCATCCGAAAACGCGGCCACGAGGCCATCGTCATCAACCATGCCGACTGCTACGTGATGATAGAAGAAGAAAAACCCGTGGTCATTTACAAAAATAAACCCGTAGAAGGTATAGATGCCATCATTCCGCGCATCGGGGCGTCGGTGACTGACTATGGCTGCGCCGTGGTGCGGCAGTTTGAAATGATGAAAGTGTTTACGACCGTGAAATCGCAGGCCATCATGCGCTCGCGCAACAAACTCCGTAGCCTCCAAATCCTCTCCAAAGCGGGCGTATTGATTCCGAAAACGGTCATTGCCAATCACCCCAAAGAGACCGACAAACTCCTCAAACTCGTGGGTGGGCCACCCGTAGTGATTAAGTTTTTGGAAGGAACACAGGGCGTAGGCGTGGTGTTGGCCGAAAATACCAAAACCGCCAAATCTACCATTGAGGCATTTTACGGACTGCGTACCAACGTTCTGATTCAAGAGTACATTGCCGAAGCCAAAGGGGCTGATATTCGGGCGTTTGTGATTGGGGGCAAGGTAGTGGCCGCTTTCAAAAGACAAAGCGAGCAGGGGGAGTTTCGCTCCAATCTCCACCGAGGTGGTACAGGTGAAGCAGTCAAACTGACGGAATCCGAAGAAAAAGCCGCCATCCAAGCCGCCAAAGCACTCGGTGTGCGGGTAGCAGGGGTAGATATGATTCAGTCTGACCGGGGGCCGATGATTATGGAGGTCAATTCGTCGCCAGGACTGGAAGGGGTTGAAAAATACACGGGGGTCAATATTGCCGACCTCATCGTGGGCTACATTGAAGATAAAAGCAACACCGACGAGAGCGACAATGTGGGGGTATAGGTAGATTTGCCAAAGTCTTCACTTTGTTTTGCAAGAATACCCCAAAACCTGTGACCTCTTTTTATGCTCGACAAACACTCGTATGCCCAGCAGCCCAAATGCCTCGTCGCTCTTGATTCTATTATTTTTGGCTTCGACGGTCAGCAACTCAAAATCTTGCTCGTCAAACGGGGCACTGACCCCTCGGTAGATACGTGGTCGCTGATGGGCGGGTGGCTCAATCCCAACGAAAACTTGGAAGCCGCCGCCGACCGTATCTTGTACGAACTTACGGGGCTGAAAGACGTTTATTTGGAACAACTTTATACTTTTGGCGACACCGACCGTGACCCCATCGAGCGCACGGTGGCCGTGGCGTATTTTGCGCTTATTAACATCGAAAAATACGATTCTAAAATCTCCCAAGCGCACCACGCGCACTGGTTTCCAATCAGCAATATTCCCGAAAACCTGCTTTTTGACCACGAGAAGATGATTGAATTGGCGATTCAGCAGTTGCGCTACAAAGCCGCCTTGCACCCGCTCGGTTTTGAGCTTCTGCCCGAAAAATTCACGATTCCTCAGCTCCAAAAGCTCTACGAAGCCGTTTTTTTGACTACTTTTGACAAACGTAATTTTAGCCGAAAAATCCTATCTACTCACCTGCTCATTAAACTTAAAGAGAAACAAAAATCGTCCAAAAAAGGCGCGTTTTTGTACGAAGTAGATCAAGAAAAGTACAAACTACACAACAACTCATTCCTCAATTTTGTCGCTAATCCTGAATTTTGACTTTCATCTATATATTTCTCGGCTTGATAGGTACAATGTTGCCTCCTGCCGATGCTATCCCCCATTTTAACCCCAAAAGCTGTATCTTGCCATTATGTCTTTGTGGAAACCCATATTCTTGATTTTGTGCTGTTGGGGCATTGCGGCGTGCGTAGAAGTCTATGATACGAGCTTTCGTTTCTCGTCTGATGTTATCACTGTGGATGGCTTCGTGACCAACGACGCCCCCGTGAGTGTATTTTTGAGAAGGGCCAAATCGGCGGGCAGAAACTATTATGCCGACCCGCTCCGCAACTGTCAAGCCGAAGTTCGGGTCAGCAATGGCACGACCATCAAACTCACCGAGTTTTCGAGTGGCTACTATGTGAGTGCGGCTGATTTTCGAGGTGTAGCGGGTCAGACCTACCAACTTCGTTTTACGACACCCGAAGGACAAACCTACGAGTCGCAACCCGAACTGCTCAATGCCGCTCCTCCTATCCTCAAAGCCTACCATGAGTTCAATCGCAACGGGTTTTTGGACCGCACCGGCACGCGCCCGTTGTACTCTTCGCTGGATATTTACGTGGATTTTGCCGACCCTCCCACCCAAAAAAACTTTTATCTCTGGAAATGGACCGACTTTGAGGAGCAGTACGTATGTGCCTCCTGTGAGGGCGGTCTCCTCGATGCCAAAACGGAACAGTGTATTCCTCAACGCAACAGCCGTACTATTTACGACTATCGCTGCAATGGCAACTGCTGGGACATTATTTCGAGTACAGATGTCAATATTTTCTCGGATGTCTTTACCAATGGCCGCACCGTCGTAGCCCGTAGCGTTGGTAAAATCCCCTTTTACGACTTGGGAACGCCTTTTTCCAATCGCGCCTCGCTCGTGGATGTGCAGCAGTACGCCATCACTGGCGAAGCCTACGAATACTACAAACTCCTCCGCGACCAAACTCAAACCACGGGTAGCCTCACCGATACCCCACCCGCGCCCATCATAGGCAACGTACGAAACGTAACCGACCCCAACGAAAAAATCGTAGGGTACTTTGCGGCGGCGGGACTATCAAGCACTCGTCTTTTTGTTGATAAACGCCCTTATCGGCCCAATGCCCTGCCTGCTTTACTGCTGGGCCGAACGGTCAATCTGGAACCCGATTCTCCACCCGCACCACCTTTGTTTGAAATAAGACCACCGTTGGCCACTTGTGTACCGAGTGCCATCCGCACCAATCGAAAACCAACGGGCTGGCTGCTCTAAAAATGAACCCATGAAATCGAAAATCTTCTCTTTGTTATGCGTCGTTGGACTTTACGGTTGTGTAGAGGAATACGATGTGCGCTACCAACTCAACACCGACGTACTGACAGTTGAGGGCTTTGTGATAGACCAGCCGGGAACAACCGTCAGGATTGGGATTTCGCGCAATGTAGAAACGTCGAGCTTTACCCAACCACTCAAAGGTTGTAAAGTAGAAATCGTCAGTGACAAAGGCCAAACCATCGCCCTCACCGAACCCGTGGCGGGCGTATATGCAGCTCCGACCAGTTTTAGGGGGACACCCGGCACGTCGTATCAGTTGCGCTTCACCACCCCCGATGGTAAAACATACCGCTCCGACCAAGAGAAGATGATGACCGTTCCCGACATCAAAAAGGTCTATCAAGAATTTGACAAAAATGGCTTACTCGACGCCGCAGGTAAGCGCGTAATTGGCTCTACTGTCAATATTTATGCCGACTTCGACGACCCCGCCGCCGAAGAAAACTATTATCTGTGGCGGTGGCAATCGTATGAGTCTCAAAACATCTGCATCACTTGTGAAGGTGGTCAGCTCAACTTTACGGGAGGCACTTGTCAGCGCATCAACTCGCGCAATCCTCCCACCTACGATTATCAATGCACAAGTGCTTGTTGGGAGATTTTTTATAATCCAGACATCAATATTTTTTCGGATAAATTCTCCAATGGTCGGTCGGTAGTGGGGAGGCTGATGGGCAAAATTCCGTATTACTCGTATTCGGGTGGATTGATACAAATTGAGCAAATTGGACTCTCTAAAAATGCTTTTTTCTACTATCAAATCCTCCGCGACCAAACCCAAACCACGGGTACACTGACCGATACACCGCCCGCGCCGATCGTAGGGAATATTCAAAATACAGCCGACCCCGGCGAAGAAGTAGTGGGGTATTTTGGGGCAGCCAGTAGCCGTAAAGTGAACTATTGGATAGACCGCAGTATTTACAAAGATGCGATTTTGGTGCCTATTTTAGGCCGTGCCGAGCAGTTGGAACCCACCACACCTTTCCGCCCACCTACGTATCCGTGCGTGCCGAGTCAGTTTCGCACACCAGTACGCCCAGAGGGATGGCGGTAGAAGTTTAGAGTTTACAATTTAGCGTTTAGAATTTACAATTTAGAGTTTACATTCACCCAATGCAAAAACTTCTACTTTCATTATTATTGATGGGCTTTGTTCAAGTGGCCTTTTCTCAGGCGCGGATTCGCCCTGCTACTAAGCCCTTTGAAATCAGCGGCTTGGTGCGCGATTCGCTCACGGGGCAGCCTATTGCCAAGGCATCGGTCAGGCTCAATTTTGACAAAATGGGGCTTTATACCGACACCACAGGCTCGTTTGCTATCATGCTCACGCCTGCCGAATACACGCTGGTCATCAGCAGTGTGGGGTATCGGCCATTCAGAACGCGCGTCAATCTCAACCGCGACACGCGCTTCGACGTAAAACTGATGAGTGTAGCCAAAGAACTCGAAGAGGTGGTGATTTCGACACAGTCGGTTGACCAAAATATCTCGCGTCCATTGCTCGGGGTGACTCAGCTCAACATCAAGACCATCAAAAAACTACCCGCCATCATGGGCGAGGTGGACGTACTTCGCAGCCTCCAAATGCTCCCCGGTGTGACATCGGTGGGTGAAGCCTCCAACGGCGTCAATATCCGGGGCGGGGCGGTAGATCAAAACCTCATCATGCTCGACGATGCCCCTATTCTAAATCCTACGCACCTGTTTGGATTGTTTTCGGTATTTCCGCCCGACGCCGTGTCGGGCATGGAGCTTTACAAAGGTACAACCCCCGCTCGTTTTGGCGGCAGGGCGGCGGCAGTGTTGGATATATCCATGTCCAATCCAAGTTTAGAAAAATTTTCGTTACAGGGTGGGGTTAGTTTTGTGGCCAACCGCCTTACTGCCGAGATTCCGCTGGTCAAAAACAAAGTAGGGCTACTCGTCACCGGCAGGGGCGCGTTCAATGACTTTGCGTTTCAATGGGGTCCCGAAAAACTCCGCAACATCAAGGCACAGTTTGGCGATGCCGCCGCCAAACTTTTCTGGCGTATCAACGAAAAAAACACCTTTTCGCTCTCCAACTATGTCAGCACTGATTTTTTCCAAACAGACCTGTTGGGCGGTATCAATAACATTAACTCTACCTCGACGCAGTACGCCTACAACACGCTCAATTTTACGGGTAAATGGCTGAAAGTCATCAACGACCGCCTCGATATGCAGACCGTAGCGGTATATAGTCGGTATCGGCCAGATATTCTTTTGCCCGAACTCAACAGCGATAACAAAGTAGAAATTTCGTCGGAAATATTGCAGCGGCAGTTCAAGGTCAATTTCAACTACGTTCCCAACCGTACCCATAAAATCGAGTGGGGTGTTCAGGCCATGCACTATCAAATCCAACCGGGCGAGTTGATACCCGGCAGCAATCAGCGCGTCAATCCGCGCCGCGTACCCACCGAAAACAGCCTCGAAACCGCCCTGCACATCGAAGACGAAATCACGCTCAACCCTAAAACTACCCTGTCGGTAGGATTACGGTATTCGTATTTTATGCAGTTGGGGCCGTTGGCAGTGCGTACTTATCAAGCAGGAAGTACGCTTTCAGAAGGCACGGTGATAGACTCGACATTTTATCAAAGCGGCAAAATCATCCAAACTTACGGAGGTTTTGAACCACGGCTTGGCTTTAAGTACAGCCTCGATGAGCAGTCGTCGGTGAAGTTGGGCTACAACATGATGCGGCAGTACATGCAGGTGATTTCCAACACGACCACCCCACTGCCCACCTCGCGCTGGGCCACGAGCAGTCCACACATAAGGCCACAGGTGAGTCAATTGTTTACGGCGGGGTATTTTCGCAACCTCAAAAACAACATCTACGAGTTTTCGGTCGAAGGCTATTACCGCCTGACTGACAACATCTTGGATTTCAAACCCGGGGCTGATTTCTTACTCCAAGACTACATCGAAACGCAGGTGTTGCAAGGCCAGAGTAAATCGTACGGGTTGGAGTTGATGATGACCAAAAAGCGCGGAGAACTTACGGGTTGGGTCAATTATACCTATTCGCGGGTATTCAACCAAATCAATCAAGGGCCACGGTTTTTTGAGCGCATCAACGACGGCAAGTGGTATCCTGCCAATTTTGACCGCCCGCACAACCTCAATTTGTCGCTCAATTTTTCAGAAAACAAATTTCACAACTTCTCACTGACTTTTACTTATGGCACGGGCCGCCCTTATACCACGCCCAACGGCTTTGTGAGTTTTCAGGGCAAAGCGTATCCGTACTACGCCGAGCGCAATCAGAGCCGCATCAAAGACTACCATCGCTTGGATTTTTCGTGGCAAATCAACAACCCCACCCTCAAAGACAAACGTTGGTTGGGGAGTTGGATTTTTACGGTGTATAACCTGTACGGGCGCAAAAACCAGTACTCGGTCTTCTTGCGCACCAAAGGCACGGCTTACGAAACCTTCCAACTCCAAATCTTCGCCTCGCCTATTGTGTCGTTGGCGTACAATTTCAAGTTTATGTAGGTTATCGTACCTCTATCGTGATGCTCACTTCGCGCTGAGGTTTGCAGTGCCAGTCGCCCTGACAGCGTAAAAAATAGGTGGTGGTTTTGGTCGGTTTGAGGAGTCGTGTTCCCGTCGCCGAGTAGCTGTATCGTTGCAGGAGACGTTTTTCTTCGCCACGTGGCTGCTCAAACCACTCCAACGGCCCCTGCCCAAACTGAGATGTGGGGCAGCCGTTGAGCAATACCTCGGCAGACTCGCCCAAACTGATGGTGGTAGAAAGTGCGCTGAGGGTTGGCACTGGTACATCGCAGGTAGCACATTCTTTTTCTCGAACCACGATGTACTGCACATTGGGCGCAAAATCGGTGGCTTTGAAAAAATACCGTTGCGACCAACTGCTCGAAGCGGCGTTTTCCAAAATCACCCTTTGCGGGTCGAAGGCAGGTGTAGCCGACAGGCTCACTTCCGCGCATTTGACTTCGTTCAGAACATTGGAATAGCCTTTTTGGAGGGCGACTTTGTACTCACGATTGGTGGGAATAGTCACGTAGCTTGAATCTTCTTTGACTTTGATTTCAAACGGAAACGGACGGAGCGTATCGGGTTTGGGCAGGTGGGTATCCACGTCGTCGCGGTAGGCTTTGTCGGTAAAACGAATCATCGCACGCGGAATTTTTCTGTCCACCGTTTCGCCTTTGGGACCACTCCAAACAACCCTCAACTTTCTCGACATCAAGTCTTTGTATTCTTTGGGTCGCCTTATGAGTTCGCACGGATTGGTCGTACCGCCTCGGTAAAAAATCTCATAGACCAGTGTACTATACACCAAGCTATCTTTGGGATTGAAAAAGCCCCGCTCACTGTTGGTTTCTTCGGCGGTGGCGATGGGCCGCGTAGGGTCGCAGATGACTGCCCCTGCGGTAGTGGCTTCGGTGCTACTGGTTTTTTCGACTATTCTCTCTTCACACCCCAGTACCACGGCCATTGCTCCCATCCAAACTACTGCGTTTAGTCGTTGTTTCATTGATTTTGACGTTTTGACCACACAAAGTTACTTTCAAAGGCGGCAAATACCAAGTTCCTCTAAACCAAGAAAGATTGCAAATACCCCCCAGCTTTTGTAACTTGCGCCCTTGTTTTGGTTTTTTACCCACCTATCACTCCATTTATTCCTCTGAAAAAAACTATGAGCGAGTCAAAATTTAAACCCGGTGTTGTTACAGGCGAAGGCGTAAGCGAGATTTTTCGCGATGCCAACGTAAACGATTACGCACTTCCTGCGGTCAATGTCGTGGGGACAAACTCCGTCAACGCCGTGTTGGAAACGGCTAAAGCCGTCAATTCGCCCGTTATTGTACAGTTTTCCAACGGCGGCGCGAGCTTTTACGCTGGCAAAAGTGTCGCCAACAAAAACCAAGAAGCCTCCATTGCCGGGGGGATTTCGGGCGCGATGCACGTCCATCAAATGGCCGAACTGTACGGCGTACCGGTGATTTTGCACACTGACCACTGCGCCAAGAAACTCCTTCCGTGGATAGACGGACTCCTCACGGCGGGCGAACGCTACTACGAACAACACGGCAAGCCGCTGTATAGCTCGCATATGTTGGATTTGTCGGAAGAGCCGCTCCACGAAAACATCGAAATCTGCTGCCAATATTTTGAGCGCATGGCCAAAATGGGCATGACTTTGGAAATAGAACTCGGTGTGACCGGTGGCGAAGAAGACGGTGTGGACAACTCCGACGTAGATAGCTCAAAACTCTACACGCAGCCTTCGGAAGTAGCGTATGCCTACGAAGAACTCAGCAAAATCTCCGATAAATTTACGATTGCGGCGGCGTTTGGCAACGTTCACGGGGTTTATAAGCCCGGCAACGTGAAACTCCAGCCCGTTATTTTGAAAAATTCGCAAGACTATATCCAAGAAAAATTTGGCACAGGGCCGCTCCCAGTCAATTTTGTGTTTCACGGTGGGTCGGGCAGTAGCCGCGAAGAAATCCGCGAAGCCATCAAGTACGGTGCTATCAAGATGAACATTGACACCGATATGCAGTGGTCCACTTGGGAGGGTGTTTTGAAATATTACAAAGGCAAAGAAGGCTATCTCCAAAGCCAACTCGGCAACCCCGAAGGTCCAGATTCGCCCAACAAAAAATACTACGACCCCCGCGTATGGCTACGCAAAGGCGAAGAAAGCATGATTGAACGCCTGAAAGTAGCTTTTGAAGACCTCAACTGTATCAATCGGTTGGCGTAAGCACGGCGTTTTTAGCATATCTTCACAAACCACCTCCTTGGCGATTCCAACGAGGTGGTTTTTTATTGGGAGTTTCTCTAATACACCGCACTTTCCGCTATTTCTTTGTAATCATCCATGTCTTTCTGTACGCTTTGCATTTTTGTGGTCAAAGAAATGAGGGCGATTTTGCCTAATGGTAGCCTCAGTGGTGGTGCTTCGGATTGGGTAATGTCAAAGATGGCTTTAGCAGCTTTTATCGGATCGCCTTCTTGTTTGCCGTCCACTTGTTTCATTCGTTCTCTAAACACCCCTGCCGTTGAATGATAATCGTCTATTGTTTGAGCAGCGTGCTTGAATGAACGACCAGCAAAGTTTGTTCTGAAGGGTCCAGGTTCTACAATCGTCAATTTTACGCCAAGTGGGGCTATTTCTTGCGCCAATGCTTCGCTAAAACCCTCCAACGCAAATTTGCTTGCGTTGTAAATGCCAAAACCTACAAACGCTTTGAAGCCTCCGTGTGAGGATATTTGGACAATGTGTCCGCTTTTTTGCTGTCTAAACAGCGGCAGAAACGTTTGAGTCAGGTGTAGTGTACCAAAAAAATTAGCCTCAAAAACCTCCCTTGCTTCTTCCATGCTTGTTTCCTCAATGGCCCCTGCAAAGCCAAAGCCAGCGTTGTTTACCAAAACATCAATTTTCCCAAATTTTTCAACAATTAGTTGGTACGCTTGGTCGGTGTCATTGGGCTTGGTAATGTCTAATTTTATGGCAAAGGCTTTGCTTTGATAGACGGTATTGAAGTCATCGGCTTGCATTTGACTGCGAAAAGTACCAATGACAAAATCACCTCTCTCAATGACGGTTTGGGCGAGTGCTTCACCCAAACCGCTTGACATTCCCGTGATAAACCAAATTTTTTGTTTCATCGCTAGGCTACTTTTAAAAGTTGAACAGGAATATTAATTTTTACTTTATCAGCAACTGCCAAATTTCCTGTACCGAGCAGTACGTTGAACTTCAAACCAAACTCTTGTCGGTTGATATTGCCTGTGATAAAGAAACCCGCTTTTGTATTACCAAAAGGGTCTTGAGGCACTGTTCCCGCGTATTCCAAGTCGAAAACTACTGGTTTAGTAATATCTCTAATCGTCAAATTGCCGTGCATTTTGTATTCGTTTTCTGTGGCGGTTGCTTCTAAGCTCGTGCTTCTGAAAGTCATTGTTGGAAACTTTTCAACATTGAAAAAGTCATCTGATTTTAGGTGAGTATCTCTTTGGTGGTCGTTAGTTTCGATGCTGTCAGTTTGCACAGTCACATCAACCTTCAAATCAGAAAAGTCGTCCTTTTCTGTGAATACTAATGCCGCATAGTTTCTGAAAAAGCCATCGGTTTCAGAAATACCGAAATGGCGAACACTAAAGCCTACTTTGGTGTGGCTCGGGTCAATGGCCCATTTTGATTGATTTTGCATTGTCTTACATTTTGAAATATTGTTGTCACTATTGACAATGCAAAGGTGCAGTAAGAGGAGATGTAGGTGTTATGATAAAACCTACCTTGTTCGGTATTTTTCGGACATTAGCGATTTAAATGCAACGGGCGTTTGGTTGGTATCGGCTTTGAATGCCTTGGCGAAGTAAGAACTGTCGGTATAATTCAAATGAAAAGCAATTTCTGAAACAGTGAGGTCGGTAAAAGTAAGGAGGCGTTTTGCTTCCAAAATACTCCTTGCTCTTATCACCTCGCTGGCGGTTTTGCCAGTTACATTTTTGACTACAAGATTTAAATGATGGGCTGTGATGTTTAAATGTTGGGCGTAAAAATTAGCAGTCACATTTTCTACAAAATAGTTGTCGAGCAAGGCTTTAAATTGCTTGAAAATTATCAAGTACTTTTTAGAAACGGGTTTTTTTGCTTGTGTATCTATGCAACGCTGCACTTGGGCCAAAAGAATGTGTAACAATGACTGAGTAATCGCTTGGCTTTTATCGGCTCGTTTTTGTTCGTTGGTGATGAGGTCTATGGTATGTTTGATGTCAGCAAAATTGTTTTTAGACAATTGAATACAAGGATTTGCGTAAAAATTATCCAAGAAACTCAATTCAAAGAGTTTGTCTTTGCTGTTGTGATTGAGCAGAAAAAAATCTTCGGTAAACAATATTGTCCCTCCTTTTAGAGGTTTCCATTCTTCAAATTGGTGTACTTGATTTGGCGAAATGAAGAACAAACTATTGGGCAGAACTTCGTATTCTTTGTAGTCAATCGTTTGTTTACTGGTTCCTTTTTCAGTCCAAAGTATTTCATAAAAGGTGTGTTTGTGGATGTCATCCACATCGGGTTCTTCCATCTCTTCAAACCGCATTATTTCAAATTCGGTTGGATTAGTCGGTTGGTTAATAAAATGGCCAATCGAATAAAATGGAAACAAATCTTTCATTGGACAAAGTAACTAGCAGGAATCCTTTGAAATATCGGTTGTTCAAAAATGGCAAGGGTTATGATTATGCTACGTGCTGTTTCAAGCACTTTACGCCGACGTTTTTTCTCCCAATTTGTAGTATCCTCTCCTTCAATAATCCATCTAAGTGAAAAGTGCCAAAAGTTGGCTCTTGTGGGCGTATGTAACACGTGACATTCTACTTTTTCGGTATTTTCTACGGGCGCGGGTAAATCAAACAACTGCTGATGAAGCTCTTTGATTTTGAGAAAAAAGGCACCACGATTCTCTGTAATCGTAACGTCTTGTTCTAAAACAGGCTGTAGTCCATCTTCGCCAATAGTCCATAAGTCGCCACAGATTGTCCCTTTGAGCCACTTCCACCGAAGGTCTTCTATTTGGAATATGCCAAGCAAATTCGTTGAATAATCGTGAAGGTGATCTGTTTGAAAAGCTACACAGTCGGAGCGTAAATTGCCAAACTCGTCTTTTATGTCTTCGGTTTCGGTATGACGAATTAAAAAATGTGTCGGTAGTGCTGGTGTCTCGTCTCCAAAAACAATCAACTGGTATTCAGGCCTTGGTAAAAGATAGTCAGGGTACTGCTCGGGCATGGTTTAGACCATTTTTGGATTAGCAAGCATTGTTTGATGAAGTCGTTTTTTGAGTATTTCAAATTCGCCCGAGACGGCCAATACTTGCTTTTTCTCTTGAAAAACGTTGAGAATAGCCTCATAACCGGATGGCTCAGTTTCATCAAAATAAATCGCCAAAAACAACTGACAACGCGACTCATTGGGGGCATTAATTACAGCTTTGCACAATATGCTGTCTTCGGGTGTACGCTCAAATATAACTTGGATAGCTTGGAATTCATTCAAAAAAGTGGCTATTTCAAGCCATACATCTATGCTATTTTTAAATTGACTTTCTTTTAGTTCAGGTAATACTGCAAAGTACTTTTCTTGCCACTCAGAAAGTCGAAGAGATTGAGCTTCTATGAATTTTTCCCAAGCATAAAGATGTGTATCAAACAGAGAAGTTTGTTGTTCATCTGTCTCACCATATTTCTGAACAGTTGATGTAATAGCCATATTTTTACTATGAGAGTTGATGTAAATAAATCAGATATTTTACCAAAAAGCAACAAATCTCAGT
>JALOLW010000278.1 GCA_025455795.1 Spirosomataceae bacterium | reverse complement strand
AGGAAGGCACTGCAGCACCATGCCCCAATCCACACCAAGTGCAGCAGCAACAGCACCGTCATGACAGAGCAGCACCCAAGCCAATGCTGCAACAAATAAGATGGGGATTTTTTGGAGCCATCGCCGAAAGGAATCGCAAAAGCTAAAAGCACTCCTGTAATAGTGGCATGAACTCCCGAATTAAGCATAAAGTACCACATCACAACACCGCCTACTAAATAGGGTATGAGATTGTGTACTTTGAGGCGGTTGAGTATGAGTAGCCCCCCAAAAACTCCTAATGCAAGCATCAAATTGACCCATATCAGCCCTTTGGAGTAAAAAAAGGCAATGACCAAAATCGCTCCCAGATCGTCTATTACAGCCAAAGCCGTGAGAAACACTTTGAGCGAAGCGGGAATCCGTTTGCCCACCAACGACAGCACTCCCAACGCAAAAGCAATGTCGGTAGCCATCGGGATACCCGCCCCTGATTGAGTAGCTGTGCCATAATTGAATCCCAAATATAACATGGCAGGTATCAACATTCCCCCTACCGCTGCCGCAAAAGGTAGTGCAGCATTTTTGAGACTGGACAGTTCGCCAATGTAAATTTCGCGCTCAAGCTCAAGACCAATCAGCAAGAAAAAGATAGCCATGAGACCATCGTTGATCCAATGTGTAAGACCATGACTGCCCACGGGCGTATTCCAAAAAGCCAAGTAATCATTATGTTGGCTCGAATTGGCAAAGACCAACGAAAAAAACGTGCAAACAATCAGCACTAAACCACTGAATTTTTCACTTTCAAAAAACTCTTGAAATAATGTAGTAAGGCGCATGGTGTGAATATGTTGAACTGGCCTCAAAATTAAGGCTTAATTTTCTAAAAACCATTAAAAAATCGCCACTACACTGCCGCGCTCGGCGTCGTTTTGGACGCTAAGGTAACGGTCTATTTCTTGTTGTAAATCTTCTACGTGCGAGATAACCCCCACGATGCGGTTTTCGCGGCGGAGCGATTTGAGGGTTTCAAATACCGTTTGCAACGACTCTTTGTCCAACGAACCGAAACCTTCGTCCAAGAAAAAGAAATTTTCTTGGGCTTGGGTCTGGGCGTGGACGTTGTCGGCCAAGGCCAACGACAACGCCAAGGCTGCCTGAAATTTCTGCCCACCCGAGAGGGTATTGAGGGCGCGCACTTTGCCGTCGTTGAGTAGGTCACGGACTTGGAAGTTGTTGGTGTCGGTGAGTTCAAGTTGCAACTGTTGCCGCGTCATGCGGTGAAAACGCTCGTTGGCTTGGTTGCAAAGGTTTTGGAGATATACCGACGAAACATAATTGACAAAACCGCTGGCTTTGAACAACTTACCCATCGTTTCTAAGTCATTTTTACGATTTTCGAGTTGGGTTTTCTGCTCCAACAGTCCTCGTTGCTGTTCTATTTTTTCGCTTTGTTCTTTTTCAATTCCCCCCAAACGACCCATCTCTTGGGTCAGGCGATTTTGTTCTTTTTCGTGGGCTTCGATGTCCTCGATGAGTTTTTGATAAAGTACCGTATCAAGTGTTTTGCCCTCGGTGGCTTTCAGGAGGTCATCGAGGGCTTGTCGGGTGGCTTGGAGGTTGGTTTCAAAATCTTGAATGGCCTTTCTTTCGGATGAAATGTCCATGTTTTGCGCCAAAATCAGCTTGATTTCTTCCTCGCTACGCCCGTGGGTGGCGCAGGCTTGCGCGATTTGGGCGTGGTTGTCCGCTTGCTCTTTTTCGATACCCGTTACGTTGTTTTGGAGGGCGGTCAGTTCGCCTTGCAGCGCGCTTTGGGCTTGGGTTTGGGTGCGGAGTTGGGTATCAAGCGTTTCAAACTCTTTTGTCAGTGCGTTCAACTCCACCTCAGTTTGCTGAGCTTTTTGAAGGAGTTGCTCGGCGGTAACTGTCTCATAATCTACCTTTTGCAATGTTTTCAACTGCGCATTGGCGTTTTCAATCGCCCCAGTTTTGGTCGCAATCGCTTGTTTCAACTTGTTCAAACCCTCTTCCAATTTGGTGCGGATTTCGGTTTCTTCGTTGGCCATAGCCACTTCTTCTTTTTCGATTTCATGCTCCAATTCTTTCAATTCTTTTTGAAGTGCTTCGGCGGTTTTCCAAGCGTTGTCGAGGGTGTCGCGTAGATTGGGGTCAAACTCCGCCCATACAAAAAGCCGCTCGTGGTCGGCGATTTCGGCGTTTTTAGCGGGCCATTCTTTCTCTTTAAGCTGTTGCTTTTGGGTTTCTATCAACGTCCAATTTTGCTGCCAACCGCTCAGTTTTTGTCCAAAAGCCACAAGGGTTTGGTTGGCGAGTGTTCGGAGGGATTGCTGCTGATTTTCAACAGATTGTATGACTTTCCCGAGGTCGTCGTCACCTTCCAACACGGCGGGATGATGCACCGACCCGCACAACGGACACGGCTCGCCTTCGCGCAACGCACCCGCGTGCTGCTGCAAGGCGCGTTGGGTTTGCAGTTGGATGAGGCGGGCGTTGAGGTCGTCGGCTTCGCGGAGGAGTTGCTGGCGCGTATTTTCGACGGTTTGGGTCAGCGTTTCGTAGTTGTCCGTAGGATTGAGAGGAACGGCGTAAGGCCACTTCTCCGCCACAAATTTTTGTTTTTGGGCGTCAATTTCCTGTTGCTGTTCTACCCAATCATTGGCCTTTTTTTTGAGGGCTTCACGTTCTTTTTGGAGTTGTTCTTTGCGGTCAAACCACGCCCGTACCTCGTTGAGACGCTGGGCATCTGGCAGGTTTTGGCGGAGCGTGGCGCGTTTTTCTTTGTTTTTTCGCAACAACTCCTGCCTGATAGACAGCTTTTGTTTTCGTTCTGTGATTACTTTTTCGCCTTCTTCTACGCGCTTTTGCGTGACCTTTTGCTCGTTTTCAAGGGTTTTGATGTGTGCCAACGTCCGCCACTCGTTGAGTTGGTCCAGTTGCGTTTGACGCTGTTCGTAGCGCGGGCGTAGTGCGTTGATTTGTTGCTGATTGACCTCTACTTTTTGGGTGAGTTGGGCCAATGCTTCGCGCTTCTGGTTACGTTTTTGTTGTTCTTCACCGTGCCGCTTGGTCAGCAGTATTTGCTGGTCAAACAAAGGCTTAAAAGCCTGCCAGTAGGTTTCGTATTGGGTCAGTTTGTGTTTTTGCTCTTCAAAAACAGGCACTTGCGGCTGTAAGCTCTCCCAACGTCCGCTCGTCTCCAACAGCCTGTCAAAGAGTTGTTTGAGGGCATTGATGGCTTTTTCTTCGTTGCGTTTTTGGGTGAGTTTATCGTTTTCGGCTTGCAGTAGTTCACGTACATTTTTGAGGTCGTGGCGGACTTGCTTCAACTGCTCCAAACTCACTTCGCCCATCCCTTTGAGTACCCCCTCAATGCCCGCCAACTGCGTGTTGTTTTCGTCTTGGAGTTTTTTAGTGCGGTCGGCGAGTTCGTATTTTTCGAGTTTGAACAACTCCTTCATCATTTCGGTACGGTGCTTATCGGTGAGCTCGATAAACTCCTGAAAACGCCCTTGCGGGATAATGACGGTACGTTTGAAATTTTCGTAACTAAGGTCTAAAATCCTTTCGGCGGGATTTTCGGTGGCAATCGGCGCCCAATCGTTTAGTTCGGGCATCCATTGGTAGGCTTTGCGGTCGAGCGTGACGAGGTGAAACTGCTTGCTGTTGCGCCGCCCGTCCACCACAAACCGATACCGCTGCTGCTCGTGTCCCGCCCGAAATTCAAAATCAATCGAAAGACGGTCAGAGCGCAGATTCATCAGGTTGTAGCTGCGGTTTTCGCGGTTGTTGAGGCGTTCGGTGTCGCCAAACAAGCAAAACGTGATGGCCTCCAAAATGGTGGATTTGCCACTGCCCACTTTGCCAAACACCCCAAAAATTCCTGCGGCGGTGAGTTGCGTAAAATCTATTTCTTGTCGCTCTCGGTACGACTGAATACCTTGCAAAGTAAGTTTTAATGGAAACATTTTTGAGGGTCGAGTGTCGAATTTAGTAATGCGTAAATAATAAAGGGGCCGCCCGCTCGGTGAGTAAAGGCATAAATGTAAAATACTGATAATTAGTGATTTATTGCAGTGTTTTACAAGTCATTTCATGTATTTTGAACCGCAAAGGCGCAAAGGCACTATGTTTTTTGTATTCATTCTTAGCGTCCTTGGGTCTTGGCGGTAAAACTAATAATAGAACAAAATTTATAAATCACGGTAGTTATATTTAACCATTTTTACATTCTATTATTTATGCCTTCCTTAGAGAGGTTATTCCGTCGCCAGAATCTCCCTAAACAGAGCCATCAGCGATTCGCTCGGGGCTTGGTTGTGTTTTTGTTGGAAATACTCTATAAATAATTCCTCTCTACTTTGGGCTTGTAAATCAGCCAATTTACGCTGCGATTGGGCGGTGTTGGGTTGGGTGCGGATTTCGGGAATAATAGGCATCAGACCCGCGTGGGCATCCATCAATCGTTTCTTGTCGGCAGACTCCAAAAACGAATCGGCCACGATGGTGATTTGTACCAATGCTTCTTGATTTTCGGCAAGCCACTGCACGGCCTCATCCACCGACTCAAACCGCCCACGAAGGAGTTTTTTGCCACTTTGGAGCGGTACGGGTCGGTAGCTGACGGGCTGCCCAGCCTCGGCTTCGATGATGACCACGTTTTTGGTTTGGTTGGCCTCGGCAAAACTGTACGCCAACGGGCTGCTGCTGTACACCACAGGACAAGGCGACTTGCTCACGGTTTGATAACGGTGCAAATGCCCCAACGCCACGTACTGGATTTGGGGCGGGAAATTGTCGGTAAAAATGGCTTGTGCGCCGCCCACGTGCAAAATCGAACGCTCGTCTTCGGGTTCTTCGGGTGGGTTTTCGTCGTCTTGGCGCATCACGTAGAGGTGCGTCACGAGGAGATTGACGCCCTGTTGGTCGCAGTAAGTATCAGCCAATTGCCGCCAATGCTGCTGCAAGGCTTGTCGCAGCGATTCCTCGGTATTTTCGGTTCCCAAAAACGTTTTGAGGCGGGTTTCGTTGGCGTAAGGTGTGAGCAAAAGCCGCAACGGGCTGGCGGAATGAGGGAGTTGCAACTCCACAAATCCACGGTCGTGTCGGCTCACTGTCAGGCCGTTGGCGGTTTGAAAAGGCTGAATGGAAGCGTTGGGAAAGCCCACAAACAAAATACCCAACTCCCGCGCAAGCGAGTCTGGCGCGTCTATGCGCTCGGGCGAGTCGTGGTTGCCCGCAATGGCAATTACTGCCCTGCTCCCGTAAGCCGAAAGGCGCGTGAGGGTGCTGTAAAGAAGCTGTTGGGCTTCCGATGAGGGGTTGAAGTTGTCGAATAAGTCGCCCGCGACAATGACCGCGTCCACGGCTTCGGTCTCGGCGATGTGACAAATTTCGGCCAATACTTCGCGCTGCTCGTCCAACCTCGAAAACTGTTCGAGGCGTTTGCCCAAATGCCAATCAGCCGTGTGGAGAATTTTCATCGAAGGTTTGTTTTTGCAAAAATGCCAAAATTCGACCGCAAATGCACTAATTTGTCCCCTGATTTATCTTGGGGAACGTAAGAAAAATCGAATCTCAAAACTAAAAGACTATGGACTAAAAGTCCATAGGTTTGTAAAGGCGAATGAAATTCGCTATTTCGGTTAAAACCGACTGAAAGTCATCAACTATAATTTGAGTCATTCATTGAGTCATTCAAGAATGAAATTCTCATCACTATTTGGACCATCCTTATGATGCTCTAAATAAGTTTTCAGTAGCTCATCTGTTATATTTCCTATACCGCACGGGCGGCCCCGTCCACGCGCCATAACCTATGCCCCATAAGTGACCACCCCAATAACGACGTTTCAGTTCTGGATACTCTTGTAATAGAATTTTGGCACTACGACCTTTTAAACGCTTAACTATATCACTGATGCTTAAACTCGGTGGGTAACTAATATGCAGATGAATATGATCTTTACTTACTACTCCTTTTAATATTTGTATGTCTAAGGCATTACAGGTTTGCCTAATTAAGTCCCGACAGCGAGTTTGTACCTCGCCTGTCAGTACCTGATAACGGTACTTGGTTATCCAAACTAAATGCACTTGCAATTGATGCACCGAATGACTACCTTGACGTATCTGTTTCATCTCTCAAAGATACGCATTTGAGATGAGTAGCAAATAAATTCTTGCCCTAAAAGGGCATAGTTTTAACTAACGTACTTGAAAAATAAA
>JALOLW010000277.1 GCA_025455795.1 Spirosomataceae bacterium | reverse complement strand
AGGTGGAGTGTACCACCTATCACGTCGTCTTTTTCTATCACGACGACTTTCGCGCCTGCGTCGGCGGCACTGATGGCACAGGCCATGCCCGCTGTGCCTGCTCCTACGATGATGATTGGTTGCATTTGTGTCAAATTTTCATTCTAAACCCATTGGGCGCGTAGAATGTTATGGCAAATTATTCGTTATTTTGGCGCATTGAAAATTAAAAAACAATTCGCCGCCGCGATGGTACTACTTCGTTATTGGAACGACCTCCTCAATCTGTTTTATCCCAATCCCTGCGCGGGTTGTGGACAGGCACTTGTGGGCAACGAAGCCACTCTTTGTACATCTTGCCGCATTCACCTTCCTCGCACGCAGTCGCATCAGACTTGGGTCAAACCGCTGACGGACAAGTTTGCGGGCAAAGTCCCCGTCAAGGCCGTTTATTCGTTTTTGCGTTTTGAGCGGGGGGGCGCAGTTTGATTTGATTTTGCCCGTGCCGCTCCACGCGCGCAAACTCGCCCAACGCGGCTATAACCAGAGCGACGCACTGGCCGAAGGCTTGGCAACAAGCATGGGCATTGAGTGGTCGGCGACGGTACTCAAACGCGCCAAGTTTACCGAAACTCAAACAAAAAAGAGCCGAATTGAACGTTTTGAAAACGTTTCGGGTATTTTTGAAGTAACCCAACGCGAAGCGGTTGAACAACGTCGTATCTTGCTCGTGGACGATGTGATGACTACTGGCTCCACACTCGAATCGGCTACCCAACTATTGCTCCAACACAACGCCCGCGAAGTCAGTATTGCAACGCTGGCGGCGGCTTTTTGAACCTCAAACATCCATGACTCCCGAAGAACATTTGTCTGCACACGACCCGATTTTGGCAAAAATCATCCAATCAACACCTACTTTCAAGAAAACCGACTGGAACCAAGACGTGTACTTGGCGTTGTTGGAGAGCATTGTTTCTCAACAAATTTCCGTCAAAGCCGCCGATTCGATTTTTGCGCGCTTGAGGGCGTTGTTTCCCAATGAGTACCCTGCTGCTCAACTGCTCTTGGAAAAATCAGATGATGAACTACGAAGTGCGGGGTTGTCGTTTCAGAAAATCAATTACCTCCGCAATGTGGCGCGTTTTACACTCGAAAAAGGCATTGATTATCAAACACTTGACGCGCTTTCTGACGAAGAAATCGTGGCTTATCTTACCCCCATCAAAGGCGTAGGAAAGTGGACGGTGGAGATGCTACTGATGTTTGTAATGAACCGCCCCGACGTGTTTCCAGTGGACGATTTGGTGATTCGCCAAAAGATGATTAAGGCGTATCAAGTCACCGAAACGGGCAAAGTGCTTTACCAGAAACTGCACCAAATCGCCGAATCGTGGCGGCCTTTCCGCACCCAAGCGTGCAGGTATTTATGGCGTTGGCAGCCAGAGAGTTAGTTATTGGGTATTCGTTATTGCGCGGGCAGTTTTTCAACAATGGCAACTAAAATCACTTCTTCAAAATCTTCTAAAAAACAGCTACCACCTTGGGGTTGGGGCATCATCGGGGCGATTGTCGTCGCAATTGGGGTTGGGGTTTGGTACATCAATCGGGTCAATGTCAATGAGTGGCGGCACGTATTTGAGACGGGGATTCGGATGCCCATGCGCTACGACATCCACGGCATAGACGTGTCCAAACACAACGCGAAGATTCAGTGGCAGCGGGTGCGTCAGATGCGCTTCGACGACTTGCGGTTGCAGTTTGTGTTTATCAAAGCCACCGAAGGCACATCGCTGATAGACAAGGATTTCAAGGCCAATTGGCAGCAATCAGACGCGGTGGGCTTGTACCGTGGGGCGTATCATTTTTTTATTCCGTGGCGAGCCCCCGAACCGCAGTTTGACAACTTTACAAAGATAGTGAAACTCCAAAAGGGCGACTTGCCGCCCGTGCTTGATTTTGAAGTTGGGACCAATTCGCTCACGCGCGAACAGGTCATCGAAAACGTGCATACTTGGCTCAAAATGGTCGAGCGACACTACGGCGTCAAGCCCATTATTTACACCAATCCCGATTTTTACCGCCGCTATATCAAAGACAATCTCGAAGATTACCCTCTGTGGATGGCCGATTACTCTGGTATCGCCCTCAATCGCTACGATGCAGACGCCAAGATTTTGTTTTGGCAACATTCCAAAAGCGGCAAAACCGAGGGCATCCGTGGGGAAGTGGATTACAACGTTTTTTTGGGCGATGCCGACGATCTGAAGGAATTGTGTGTGAAGTGACCTCATCCCCAGCTCCTCTCCTGTTGTAGGAAAAGGGAGCAATCCAATTTTTGAGGCTTGACAACTTTACGAAACGTCGCACCGTAAAAGTTGTCAATCCTATCTCAGGTTTCGATGACTTTTGTTTTTAAGCCTCCCCATTGATTTTCAGCAAGTTGTCCCACTAAGTACAAATCTACTTCTATCTGCCCGACCCGAAAGGCTTGGATATGGGTGAGCAGATTTTCGACTTGCTGCTTCACTTTCAAGGCGTTTTGGACTTTCTCATTTTCGTACTCCTCGTACCAATCTTCGACGGTGATGAGCGGTGACCAAAAATCATCTATCGAAACTTCTTCCCCGCGCAGGTCAGGTGCGTGGCCTTCATAAAACTTCAAATCGCTGACGGTCAAGGGTGAAGGCAGGTTGGATTCAAAACTAAACCAGACCACAGGCTCGTCAGACTCGCTGGGGTACAATAAATTTTCTAAAAGACTTGTGACTTCCTCCTCGGATTGCGTCTTAACGCTGGATTCAATCGAATTGGGAGAAGAAAGATTCTCGGTTTGCTTGTTTTCCATGTCAATTTTATCTCTAATTTTGACCCAAACTTAAACACTTTTTAAGAAAATGTTAGAACAACTTATGGGTCTTATCCAAGACCAATCACAAGAGGCGATTGTAAAGAATCCCGCCATTCCCAACGAAAATAACAACGACGCCATGCAAAGTATTTTGCAGTCGGTGATGGGAGGCTTGCAAAACGAAGCACAGGGCGGTAATCTTGGCGGTTTGATGGGCCTTCTTTCGGGTCAGGCTGGACAAGGCGGCAACTTGATGAACAACCCCATCGTGTCGGGCATTGCCCAAAACGCCATTGGTGGTTTGATGGAGAAGTTTGGACTGTCAAACAGTGCTGCTGGCAACATCATCGCGCAGGTTTTGCCTGGGGTTATTGGTTCGATGATTTCAAAAACCAGCAATCCAAACGACAACAGCATGGATTTTGGCGGTATCATGGGTGCATTGCTCGGTGGTCAAGCACAGCAAGCACAGCAACAAGGTGGATTTGACTTTAACCAAATCGGCTACGCTATGGCCGACGGTAAACTTGATATGAACGACGTGATGCGTATCAGCGGCAGCCTCCTCGGTGGTGGCGGTGGACAGCAAGGTGGTGGTGGCCTCGGAAGCCTCCTCGGAGGGCTTTTCGGAGGCAATCGCTAATACACTACTGATTCTAAAAAGAAGAAGCCGCTGAACTTTCGTCCAGCGGCTTCTTCTTTTTTACTCGTGGCACGACTGAAACTTGTAGCCGCTAACAGCGTGTTTACATCAGTCGTGCCACGAGTTCAGCGACGTTAGTGGTCGTCCAGCGGGATTTACAAATTGAATCCAAACGAATAAATATCTTCGGGATAATCCAAATACAGTCCTTCCATTTGCACGCGGCCCGTTTTTTGAGAAGACAAAGCCGCCTTCAATTCTTTGACCGACTTGACGACAGTACCGTTCACTTTCGTAATCACAAAGCCTTCTTCGACACCTACGCGGGCGAGCTTACCAGCCTCTACGGCATTGACTTTTACGCCACCGGTGACACCTGCACGTTGCAAACGCTGCAATTCGCGCTGGTTCAAATCCCCAAACTGCGCGCCAAGTGAACCGAGGGCGACGTCGGCTTCGTCGGTTTTGAGGATGTCTTTGCCACCCTCACGGTTGCGAAGCAATACGCTGATTTCTTTGGTAGCCCCGTCACGATTGACAGTCAATACGACGTTTTCGCCTGGGCGTTTGCGGGCTACCAACTCGCGGAATTTGGGGTCTGAATCAATCTCAATTCCATCTACTTTGGTGATGACATCGCCGATTTTGACACCCGCATCTTTGGCCGCACTCGTACTTTCGCCAAAACTTTTTACGTAGATTCCCTTTGACACTTTCAGGTCGTATTCTTCGGCTTTTTTGCTGTCCAATTCTTCTGGAATAATGCCAATGTAGCCGCGCTGCACGTTGCCAAACTTAATCAAATCGCTCGATACTTTTTTAGCCAAACTCGACGGTACGGCAAACGCATAACCCGCAAAACTGCCCGTAGGACTGGCAATAGCCGTGTTGATACCAATGAGTTCGCCTTTGAGATTGACCAACGCCCCGCCTGAGTTGCCAGGGTTTACGACGGCATCGGTCTGAATAAACGATTCCAAGGGAGAGTCGCCACCTGCGCCACGACCGCCGTACTGTTGTTGTTTTTGAGAAATAATCCCCAACCCGCGTCCTTTGGCACTAACAATGCCCGCCGTCACGGTAGATTCGAGGTTGAAAGGATTGCCCACGGCTACTACCCACTCCCCTACTTTCACGGCGTCGGAGTTGCCGAAGGTGAGTGCCGCCAAGCCTTTGGCAGGAATCTGAATCACCGCCAAGTCGGTAGAAGGGTCAGTACCAATCACTTTGGCTTTGAAAGTGCGCTTGTCGGACATGACCACTTCGAGTTCTTCAGCCCCTTCTACCACGTGATTGTTGGTGATGATGTAGCCATCGGTACTCACCACTACGCCCGAACCCGACGATTCTTGCTTTTGGGGGCCACCACGACGAAAGCCGAAGTCTTCGCCAAAAAGGTCAAAAATGTCCATGCCGCGCTGCTGCTGCTGACGCATCGCGGCGGCTTTGATGTGTACAACGGCGGGCGTAGAGACTTCTGCCGCGTAGGTAAAATCGCCTGGTACACCCGAAGGCGCGCCACCCGACGTGAAACGATTGAGGGTAGGCGCAGAGGCTTCGTTGAAAATGACATCATGGCTGCTATCAAGCCCACCCAAGAGCTTAAAGCCACCAATCGTGACTACACTCGACAGCACGCCTACCAAGGCTAAAGATTTCCAATTTTGGTTCATGACTTACTATTGATTGTGATATTTGATGATTTTGATTTTGCCAACATAACGCCCCGTCGAGGCGAATGATGCTCAAAGTTCGGACATTTAACAAAATTTAACAAGTGCTTTGCCAAACCTTCTTTGCACTCCTCGTTAGTTTCAAAAAACGTGCAATACTAAAATTTCTGTCAAAATGTCATAGTTACCACTGACGCATTTTGTATTACCTTTGCGCTATAAAACGACACAGTGGCACGAATTGTTTCATTAGATTTTGGTACGAAGCGCACGGGCATTGCCGTGACCGACCCGTTGCAAATTATTGCCACGGCTCTCGACACCGTTCGCACGCACGATTTACTTGATTTTTTGAAAAAATACGCCCAAAACGAACCCATAGAAGCCTTTGTAGTGGGAATGCCTCACCGTCTCGATGGGTCTGACACCAACAATACCCCACACGTCAAGGGTTTTATCAAGCAGTTGAGGAAAACGTTTCCCGAAATCCCCGTCTATGACCACGACGAGCGTTTTACGAGTAATATGGCCATGCAGGCCATGATAGCGGGAGGCATGAAAAAAAGCGACCGCCGCGACAAAGCCAACGTGGACAAAATTAGTGCAGTTATTATTTTACAATCGTTTTTATCGTCCAAAAAATAACCCAATGATTCTCCCTATTGTAGCTTACGGAGACCCCGTTTTGAGAAAAGTAGCCCGCCCTATTGGCAAAAATGAAATCAATGTGGCAGAGTTTGTAGCCAATCTGTACGACACCATGTACGAAGCATCGGGGGTAGGACTGGCCGCCCCACAAGTAGGGCAAAGCATCCGAATTTTTGTGGTGGATGGTACACCGCTCAACGAAGACGAAGAAGAGGAAGACAAAGACCCTACTTTGGAAGGATTCAAAAAAGTATTCATCAACCCCCAAATCATAGACGATGACGGCGACGAGTGGGCGTTTGAAGAGGGGTGTTTGAGTATTCCGGGCATCAGAGCTGATGTGTATCGCCCCGAACAAATCACGATTCGGTACCGCGATATGGACTGGAACGAAGTCACCGAAACTTACGAAGGGATGGCTGCTCGCATCATTCAGCACGAGTACGA
>JALOLW010000276.1 GCA_025455795.1 Spirosomataceae bacterium | reverse complement strand
GGTACCGCCTCCAAATTTGGGGTGATTTATAAGTTGAATTCTCAGGTCAGATGCGGCGAATTTTCTATCCTGCGGTCATCGGTTGGGGGTTGTTGGGGGCGTGGATAGCCACGCTGCGCGTCAGGATTCGGGCAGTGGAGGAGCAGGTGAATGAATCGTAACTCACTAACAAACAAATACTTACATACAAATTGTTGAACAAATATCTGATAACTGACTACTGTATGAAATATAAACTGCTCTCTTTGCTGTTGGGAATGTTGATTTCGACAAACCTCTTTGCCCAACAAACTGTTACAGAAGAAATACCGATGGCCGACCAAATGCGGGCCGATGGCAAAATATGGGTTGTCGTGGCCGTGATTTCGGTCATTTTTGCGGGAATTATTTTGTTTTTAATTAGCATGGAACGTAAAGTGTCCAAACTCGAAAAACAACTAAAAAAATGAGCCTCGTAGATTTGGTAGCAAAACTCGAAAAACTCCCCCCTGAAAAACAGGCTGTGGTAGAGGAGTTTGTGGATTTTTTGGCAAGTAAGCAGCCTGCGGAAGAGAAAAAACCAGTTTTTGGCAGTTTCAAGGGGAAAATTACAATGTCTGAGGATTTCGATGAACCATTGGAAGACTTTAAAGAATATATGTACCCATGAAGTATTTGCTCGATACGCATACATTGATATGGTTCATGAAAGGTGACTCAAAATTACCTGTTGCTGTAAGAGAACTAATCACCAATGATTATGCTAACTGTTATGTTAGTATTATTTCCTTTTGGGAACTGGCGATCAAAATCAGCCTTGGAAAAATTGATTTAGAAATCCCGTTTATTGAGTTTGAAAAATGGTTAGAAGAAAATAATCTTAAAAGAGTATTACCTCTCAATAACTTACACATTCTCCGCCTTTCCCAGCTCCCCTTCCACCACCGAGACCCATTTAATAGAACGTTGATTTGTCAAGCGTTAGCAGAGGACTTGACTTTGATTTCAAAAGAAGAATTGTTTGACAATTACGGCATACAAAGACTTTGGTAAACTAAACACAGTACAACAATGAAAAAGATACATATTTTTGGATTGATAGTGATAGCGATGGCTATCGGCATCATCGTCTCCACCGCAGGCGATGCCAGCACTTACGTGGATTTTGCTCAGGCCGACGAAATGGCCAAAGAGGGCGAAACAAAGGCGATTCACGTAGTAGGCAAACTCAAAAAAGACGCAGCGGGTCAAATTGTGGGCATGAAGTACGACCCCGTAATGGATGCCAACCACTTTGAATTTGTGCTTGTGGACAACAACAACCGCGAGCAAAAAGTAATATACAGCAGCCCCAAACCGCAGGATTTTGACAAATCAGAGCAGGTTGTTGTCATTGGTTCAATGCAAGGCAACCATTTTGCTTGTGAAAAAATCTTGATGAAATGCCCGTCTAAGTACGAAAACGAAAAGCCTGAGTTCAAGGAGGCAACCGCCAAAAAAGTATAAACGCATGAGCAAATCATCGGAAGTGGTAGAATTGCTATTGGAGCAGCCCGACGCTTTTAAAGTGATTGAGGCAGCCCAAAATAAGCTTAGGGAAGAACAAGCGCGACGAGAGCGGTTTTATGATGAAATTACGCCCGACATCAAAGCCGAGTTCATCAATGGCGAAATGATTGTTCATTCGCCTGTACGCAGTCGTCATGCCTTTGTGAGTGACTGTGCTTTTCGGATTGTCAGTTTGTACACACTCCGTCATCAATTAGGGCGGAGTACCCACGAAAAGGTAATGTCGCGTTTTACACGCAATGACTACGAGCCTGACATAATGTTTTTCAGAAAAGAAAAAGCAGATGCCATCCAACCCAATCAAGCACTTTTTCCCGTCCCAGATTTTGTGATAGAAGTACTTTCGAGTGCTACCGAAGGCCGCGACCGTGGCGTTAAATACAATGATTATGCTTCGCATGGCGTGGAGGAATATTGGATGATAGATGCTGATGCTGACATCATAGAACAGTATCACTTAGAAAATGGAGAATATAAACTCATCAAAAAAACGGACGAGGGTGTTGTCCATAGTTTTGTTATTGAAGGGTTGAATATCCCCGTGCGAGCAATGTTTGACCATGAAATTCACGTAAAATTTGTACAAGAAATATTAGCCTAATGCTTCTCGGAAATCTCGGCCACTTACTGGTCATCATCTCTTTTGTAACGGCCTTGGTCGCTACGTTTGCTTATTTCAGAGCCTCTAACCTCACCCCCTTGCCCCCTCTCCTCAATGAGAGGGAGGAGTCGCCTCCCCTCTCCGTGGGGAGAGGGGCTGGGGCTGGGGGTGGGGTCTGGCTGCGTTTCGCCCGTTTGTCTTTTTATGTCCATGCAGCAGCGATTTTGGGCGTTTGTGTCACGCTCTATGTCATCATTTACGGGCATCATTTTGAGTATCACTATGCGTGGAGTCACTCCTCTAAGGCGTTGCCGTGGTACTATATGATTTCGTGCTTTTGGGAAGGGCAAGAGGGTAGTTTTATGCTCTGGATGTTTTGGCAGGCGGTTTTGGGCGTGATTTTAATCAGAAAGGTGGGGACTCTCGAAGCCCCCATGATGACCGTCTATGCCTTGGTACAAGCGTTTTTGACCTCCATGATTTTGGGCGTCGTGATTCCAGGGGTTGATTTCAAAATCGGCAGTACGCCCTTTTTGCTCATGCGCGAGGCCATGCCTGACTTGCCCGTGTGGGCGACCAATCCTGATTTTATTCCTAAGGACGGCAATGGTCTCAATCCTCTGCTCCAAAATTATTGGATGGTGATTCACCCGCCTACGTTGTTTTTGGGTTTTGCGCTTACCCTCGTGCCGTTTGCATTTTTGATGGCGGGGCTTTGGCGCAAGCAAGTCATTGAGTGGATTCGGCCTACGCTGCCGTGGGCGTTGCTGGCGGGGGTAGTGCTGGGTGTGGGGATTCTGATGGGTGGCTATTGGGCCTACGAAACGCTGAGTTTCAACAGCTATTGGAGTTGGGACCCCGTCGAAAACGCGGTGTATGTTCCCTGGTTGGTGTTGATAGCGGCTTTACACACGATGATTATTGCTAAGAAAAACGCCACCGCACTCAAAGCATCGGTGATTTTGGTCATCGCGCAGTTTGTGTTGATTTTGTACTCTACTTTCTTGACGCGCAGTGGGATTTTGGGCAATGCTTCCGTTCACTCTTTTACCGATTTGGGGCTTTCGGGCCAGTTGCTGATGTACCTGTTGGTATTTATTGCGGTGGCCGTATTTTTGGCTGCCCGCGCCTGGAAATTAATGCCCTCCGACGATGAAGAAGTTTCGACTTACTCGCGCGAGTTTTGGATTTTTATGGGGGCTACGGTGCTGTGTTTGGCGGCTTTTCAGGTGATTATCCCCACTTCGATACCCGTTTGGAACAGCATCGTGGAGAGTTTTGGTGGTAAATCCAACCTCGCACCGCCTACCGACGCCATCACGTATTATACCAAGTTTCAAATGTGGTTTTTTGCTGTCATCGCTGTTTTGACGGGGATAGGGCAGTATTTTTGGTGGAAGCGCGTCAAAAAAGGTAACCTCCAAGACCTCCTCACGCCGCTTTGGATTACGCTTTTTGTAACGGCCATCATCATCGGTTTTGGCAACCTCAACAAGGGCAAAGACACAGCTACGTTTCTTCAATACATCGCATTTTTGACCGCAGCCATGTTTGGTTTTGTGGCTAACTTGTTTATTATTTTCAATATCATCAAAGGCAACTACCGCCTATCGGGTGGGGCAATTACGCACATTGGGGCGGCTTTGATGCTGATTGGTATTTTGTGGTCGTCGGGCTATCAAAAAATCGTGTCGCTCAATGCTTCTGGCTTGATGATTTCGCGCGATGAGTTTTTTACGAAAGACAGCAACAAAGAAAACAAAGAAAATGTCTTGCTTTGGCTTGGTCAAGCAACCAAAATGGGCGATGCCCTGCTCACGTACCGAGGCCCACGCACCGAAATCCGTGGCGTACCACAGTATGTGCCGAGCAGTTGGATAGACATCATCGAAGGCGATTTTAGGGCGGTATGTCTGCGCGACATTGCGATTGGCGACAAAACTTACCACAAAAAAGGTGATACTGTCAAAGTTTATCCCGAAAACGTTTACTACGAAGTTGAATACCGCGAGGCATCAGGGCGTATCACGACGATTTTTCCACGGATTCAGTTCAACGAGCGCATGGGGGCGGTGACTTCGCCCGACATCAAGCGCGAACTCAATAAAGACCTGTACTCTTATGTGATGATGGGCGGAAACCCCAACGAAATCGAAGAATGGTCTAAAACAGAGAGCTTTACGGTGGCGTTGCAGGATACGTTTTTTGTGAATGACTACGTGGCGACACTCGAAGGAGTGGGTCGTACCGACGCCGTAGAAGGCGTAACGCTCAACCCTAATGATGTGGCCGTAAAAGCCCAAGTGAAGATTTTTGACAAAGAGCGGGAATATTTTATGACGCCAACCTTTGCCATCAACCAAGACCGTATGGTACTCCGCAAACCCGAAGTGAGCGAAGAACTCGGCCTCAGAATGCAGTTTATGGCCATTGACCCCAAAACGGGCAAGTTTACGTTTGACATCAACTCTAAGCAGCGCGACTATATCGTGATGAAGGCCGTCGAAAAACCCCTTATCAATGTCCTCTGGATTGGTACACTGATTTTAGCCTTTGGATTTGGTCTGGCCACGATTCGAAGGTTTAGAGAGTTTAGACTGATGCGAGATAAAGGGTAAATCCCCTTTTATTCTTAGTGAAACCCCAAAAATCCTAAGCTACACAGGCTTGGGATTTTTTATTTTTCGCCAAAACCAATGTAAAAATCTATTTTTGGAGAAAAATATGCGCTATTTTTCTCCAAAAATTTAAAAATTTCCTATTTTTGGAGAAAAATGATAAACATGAAAATCATTGGGCGGGTATTCGAGCAACAAAAATTGGCAGAAATAATAGCGTCAGATAAGGCTGAGTTTGTGGCTATTTATGGTCGTAGGCGCGTAGGCAAAACCTTCTTGATCAAAGAGTATTTCGACCAAAATTTTGCATTTTACGCCACAGGATTAGCCAATAGCAATACACAGACACAACTGACCAACTTCACTTTCTTTTTAAATCAATATTTTCAAAAGGAATTTTCGACACCTCAGAGTTGGCTTGAAGCCTTTGCTGTTTTGAGGACGGAGCTTTCAAAAAAAACGGGTACTAAAATTGTCTTTTTAGACGAACTCCCGTGGTTTGACACCAAAAAATCAGATTTTCTAACGGGTTTAGAGTTTTTTTGGAACAGTTGGGCAAGCACACAGCCCGACCTTAAACTGCTCGTGTGTGGCTCGGCGGCCTCATGGATGATACACGAGCTCATTCGAAACAAAGGAGGACTCTACAATAGGGTGACACAGCGAATGAAAATTGAACCTTTTACACTTCACGAAACAGAATCCTACTTCCAGGCAAAGGACATTGGATTGGATCGCTATCAAATCGTGCAGTTGTACATGGTGATGGGCGGAGTTCCCTACTACTTAGAGCAAGTAAAGCGGGGACAAAGTGCAGCCCAAAACGTCGAGCAGATTTGCTTTGAAGAAACTGGTTTGCTCAAAAACGAGTTCAAATTCATTTTTTCGTCACTCTTCAACCAATCAGGTAAACATGAACAGCTCCTTCGCAAAATTTATGAGTTGGGGACAAGAGCTACCAGAAACAACCTCATCAATTATTTCAAGCTGATTTCGGGGGGAGATTTGACCATCAAGCTCAACGAACTCGAAGAAAGCGGTTTCTTGAAATCATATACGCCTTTTGGCATAAACAAAGCCAAAAAGGTGTATGTGATTGCTGA
>JALOLW010000012.1 GCA_025455795.1 Spirosomataceae bacterium | reverse complement strand
TCCACCAAATGCCCAACAAATTGAGCGGTGTTGTCTAAGATTTTTCCGCCACGGCGGAAGCCCAAGCCACAGCCTTCGCCCGCCCAAAATACGCCTGCTTGGTAGCGTTGGCCGAGGGCATCACGCGGAAACTCCACGTAGTCTTGGTAAATTTTGTCGTAGTCGCCATAATCGCCCGCGGCGGAAGCGACCACTGCGCCGTTTTCTTCCAAAATGCGGACATTGGCCCCCTCGCGTCCGAGCAAAACTTTCTCTACCGAAGGGCGATTGGTAGGGGGCTGTGTGGCTGTGGGCAGCAATAGCGGATGGCCCGGGTACAAGTCCCACAATATTTTCAAAATGTATTTGGACTGAAACAGCAGCGTATAAGCAGGATTGACAATGACCGCTTTGCCGTTTCGCACGATTTGGGTGAGGGTGTCGGCCAAGTCGGGTTCGTCGTAGCCGATGTACTCCCAGGGGATGAGTTTAAACCAAAAGTCAAACTGCTCAAAGCGACCTGTTTGGGGATTGTGCCTAAAAATACCCTCAGTAGGTGAAAACTCTACTTCGTCAATGTACGCAAAGTCCACGTCAAAGCCAGCCTCGCGGGCGGCTTCGCCGAGCAAGGCTACGTTGGTATCGTCTTCGGGGGTGTCGCGCATGGCGGAGAGCAGAAGCGTAGGCGTGAGGTGCATATTGCGGCGGCGAAGTTCGGCAAACTGCGCTTTGAGGGCTTCATAGACATTGTTGAACTGCTTGCTTTCGTCCAAGCCGTTGGCTTTGAGGTGCGCCCACTGTACCACGGCGGTTTCGGGAATACAGGTGGCGGTGTCGGCGTTGAACTCAATGAGTTTGATGTCTTGACGACTCACGCCCCCGGCCAAATCAAAACGGCCATAAACGTGCCAATGACGGTCGTCTTCCCAAGTCAATTTGACGAGTTCGACAAGGTTTTGAGGAATGCCCATTTCGTGCCAAAGTTCTTTTTCTACGGCGTACTGCGCGGCTTCGGCGAAGATTTCGTAGAGTTCGTTGGCGGCTTCGTAGTAGGCATCTGCTTCGTAGGTTTTGATGCGGACCACTTCGTTGGTGAGATAGGGCAAGGTGTCTGCCCCGAGCATCCATTCCCAGCCTATTTTGCGGAGTTGGGTGTCGGGGGCTTGGTTGAGAAATTGGGTTTGAATCATGATTGTTGCATTTTTTAGCCTCCAAAACTTCTTCCGCTACGGCTAAAAAAACCGCTACGACCACTGCTTGGCCGCGAAGCTACGCTTTTGCGGTGGGTATGGTATGAATCGTGGATGCTGGATGAACGTTGGTACACGGCAGCGTTGGCATATACGCCTGAGCTGTAGCCGCGCTCACGCTGTTCATTATAAAATCCTGACGAGTTGTTGCGAGCCATCATGTAGCCCAATCCTCCCCAAAGTAGGGCGTTGGAGAGTGAGCTACTGTGGTGATGATGCGTGTGATAATGATTGGGATTGTTGTAGTAACTTTTGGTCGTGGAGTCGGTTTTGACCAAATTTTGGGCTTGGACTACGGTGAGGGTATCGCGGCGGCCATCAAAATACCGAACTATCGCCCCCGCTTCGGCGTCGCTGTTTACTGGTATTTCGTCGGTGATTTTAAATTCACCGGGCTTCAACTCCGTGATGTAGGTCTTGACAGGCTTGCCTTTGAAAGGGGCTTCTTCTTGGTAGGTTTCTGATTGCTCGGCATCGCTGCCGCAGCTTTGCAAAGCGATGCCATTGCCAAACAAGGCAATGGTCAGTGCGGTGCCAATCGTGATGTCTTGGACAGTCTTGATGACCGCCCCTTTGCGTTTGAGTGTCATTTTGGTAAGTGGTAAAAGATTTTTGCGATAAAGGTAATTGATTCATGGCTGAAAATAGTGCCGCAAAGTACGGGAATGATGCAACGGTAGCCAATCAAAATCGGATGAGCAGCGTTTTTGGCTCTTTTCGCCTTGTGAAAAATGGATGAATGGCAGCTATCTACCCGATTTTAGCATTAAAAATAAGGTTGAGAGTAGCTTCATAGCATTTTCGCAATATCTTTACGCCGTTTTTTCAAACATAAATATCCTGTGCCTTTTTCTAACTCCCAAAGGCACACTACCAATCATAAAAACAGTCTCCCATCGGGGGTTAGGGGGCTTCAAAAATCATTATGAAAATTACCGTAGTAGGAGCAGGCGCCGTAGGTGCAACCTGCGCCGATAACATCGCCCGCCGCGCTTTGGCCGAAGAAGTGGTATTGTTGGACATCAAAGAGGGGCTTTCGGAAGGCAAAGCGCTCGATATGTTTCAGACGGCTACTTTGAACGGATTTGACACCAAAATCACTGGTTCAACCAACGATTACGAAAAAACCAAAGGCTCTGACGTAGTGGTGATTACGTCGGGTATTCCGCGCAAGCCAGGCATGACACGCGAAGAACTCATTGGTATCAACGCGGGTATTGTCAAAGGCGTGGCCGAAAACATTTTGAAATATTCACCCAAAGCGGTCATCATCATCGTGTCAAATCCGATGGATACGATGACTTATTTGGCCTTTACCAAACTGGGCGTACCCAAAAAACGCATCATCGGTATGGGCGGAATTTTGGACAGCGCACGTTTCAAAACTTACTTGTCGCTGGCCATGAACTGCTCACCCAACGACCTCCACGGCATGGTCATCGGTGGACACGGCGACACGACCATGATTCCACTGACCCGTTTGGCTACTTACAACGGTATCCCTGTGAGCCGCTTTTTGTCGGAAGAAAAACTCCAAAAAGTAGCGGCTGATACGATGGTGGGCGGTGCTACACTGACCTCGTTGATTGGTACGTCGGCTTGGTACGCGCCGGGGGCAGCCGTGGCTACGCTTGTAGAGAGTATCGTCCGCGACCAAAAGCGTATTTTCCCTTGCTCGGTGTATCTCAACGGTGAGTACGGCCAAAAAGACATCTGCTTAGGTGTACCTGTGGTGATTGGAAAGACTGGTTGGGAGAAAATCGTCAGTCTGCGCCTCAGCGAAGCTGAAAAGGCAGCTTTTGCTAAGTCTGCCGACGCGGTTCGTAACATGAACAACGTCTTGGCGACTTTGTAAATAGCTTTATTTCTCGCACAAAAAGCGAAGTGCCGCAAGGTGCTTCGCTTTTTGGTTTAATAGCCTACAGTCCCCAAAATAAAAATCCCAACTAATCGTATGAATTTGTAATTTTGCAGTAAAAAGTATCTTTCAATATGGCCAAAGACATCTTTCACGAAACTGTTAAGGAAGTGCTTTTAACAGAAGGGTGGACAATCACTCACGATGGTTATAGGCTTTTCACAGAATTGTTGAAAGATGCTTTGACGATTGACATTGGTGCTGAAAAACTGATTACAGCCGAGAAAGGGACAGAGAAAATAGCCGTAGAAGTGAAAAGTTTTTTGGGCGATTCTCTCATCTATGATTTTCACAGTGCAATTGGACAAATGCTTGTTTATCAGGTCAATATTGAGTTGCAAGAGCCTGAACGAATTCTTTTTTTGGCAATTCCCGAAGCTATTTATGAAAGAATGAGCCAACAGCGTGTTTTTGAAGCGGTAGCCAAGCGTTACAAAGTCAATTTTTTGGTTTATGAGCCTATTAACAAAAAAATACTCCAATGGATGCGACATTAAAAACGAAAAAATACGAAAAAGCTATTGAAAAATTGCTTAACGAACATGCTCTGATGCCCGCTAAAGCTGGAGATTATAGCCGTATCGTAATAGTGGATAAAGAACGACAGCATTATATGTTGATTGCTACTGGGTGGGCTACACCTACACGTTTTATAGACGCGATTTTAATACACTTACAGATTCAGTCAGATACAACTATTTGGTTGATGGAAAACAATACTGAAATCCATGTACGTGATGAATTAGTAAAAAATGGGGTTGCTTACAATGACATAGTGTTGGCATTCTACCCTCCACATTATCAAGCACTTATGTCTGCATAGTTTGATCATAAGATTTGCTTTTCAAAGTAAACAACTGAAACCTTGATGAGATTTTAACAAAAACAGATGATAAACAAGTATTTAACCGTCATAGTCATTTCGATTTTTTTTGGGGTCACAAGCTGCAAAAACACTTCTGAATCGCCCCTTTTTGCCAAACTGAGCAGCAGCCAGACCAATGTCACCTTTGAAAACCGCCTCCCTGACGACGATAGCACCAATATCTTAGATTACCTCTACTACTACAACGGCGGAGGCGTAGCAGCGGGCGACGTAAACAACGACGGCCTCACCGACCTCTTCTTCGTGTCTAATCGTGGAGAAAACAAGCTGTATCTCAACAAAGGTAATATGCAGTTTGAGGATATTTCCAAAACGGCATTCAAAGCACCCCAATCCTCAACAGAGGCTTCGGAATTAGGAAAACAATGGAAAACGGGCGTAACGATGGCCGACGTAAACGGTGACGGCTACCTTGATATTTATGTCTGCGCCGTAGGCAAATACAAAGGCATCGAAGGTGCGAATCAATTGTATATAAACAGCCCCCCACCCCTGCGAGGGTCCGACCCCGATGGGGGAGTAAAAAATCAGGTGAGGTTTGAGGAAAAAGCGGCGGAGTATGGCCTTGATTTCAAAGGTTTTTCGACCCAAGCAGCTTTTTTTGACTACGACAAAGATGGCGATTTAGATTGCTATTTGCTCACGCACGCCGTGCATAGTGTAAGTTCTTACGACAAAGTATCAAGCCGCGCGCTAAGAGATGGAGAGGCGGGCGATTATTTGTTTAGAAATGACAGTCCCCTAACCTCACCTCGCTCTTCGAGTACCCCTCTACTTAGCAAGGAGAGGACGGTACGCCGCGCGGGCAGGGGGGTGAGGTTCACCGATGTTTCCAAAGAATCGGGTATTTACGGTGCGGCGATGGGCTACGGGCTGGGTATTGTTACAGCCGACATCAACAACGACGGCTGGGACGATATTTACGTCTCCAACGACTTCCACGAAGACGATTATTACTACATCAACCAAAAAGACGGCACTTTCAAAGAATCAGTCAAGGCGCATTTTAAGCATTTGAGTAAGTATTCGATGGGCTGCGACGTGGCCGATGTAAACAACGATGGCTATTTGGACGTATTCACCGCCGATATGCACCCGCCCGACGAAGAAACCGAAAAACTCTCGCTCGGCGAAGACGCCTACGACATTTATTTGTACAAATTGCAGTTTGGGTTTTACAATCAATACAGCCGCAACTGCCTGCAAATCAACCAACGCGGACAGCGATTCAGCGACATCTCTCCCATGGCGGGCGTGATGGCTACCGACTGGAGCTGGTCGCCACTCATGGCCGATTTTGACAACGATGGGGTGAAAGATTTGTTTGTCTCCAACGGTATTCCGCGCCGCCCCAACAACATGGATTACCTCAAATACCTGTCGTCGGGGATTGATTCAACGATAAGCAGTTCGATTCCGACTTTTGCCCAAAAAGTAAATGACAAAAAGGCAATCGAACAAATGCCCGAAGGCAAAGTAGCCAATTTTATCTTCAAAGGCACCGACGGTTGGAAGTTTGAAGATAAATCTGCCGTGTGGGGTTTTGACGAAAAAACGGTTTCCAACGGTGCAATTTACGCTGACTTGGACAACGACGGTGACTTAGACATTGTGACCAATAACTTGGACGAAACGGCAGCTATTTATCGAAACAATAGCAACGAACTCAACCCTGAGGCAAAGTATTTGAGCGTCAGGCTTGAGGGCAACAACGCCAACAAGCAGGGTATCGGGGCCAAAGTGATGCTCAAAGCGGGAACACAAACGCAGTACCTTCAACAGCAGCCTACTCGCGGCTTTTTGTCGTCGGTAGAGCCTGTGTTGCATTTTGGCTTGGGTAAAGCGCAAAGCGTTGATTCGCTCGTGGTGATTTGGCCTGATGGTAAAGCGCAGGTACTGACCAACGTGAAAACCAACCAGCGAATCACACTCAAACAAGCTGATGCACAACTGCTTAACGTAGCTTATCCGTTTGGAAAAACCCCGCCGCCACTGTTGGAAGAAATTCCCAATGCCATTGTCGCTGCCCACCAAGAAAATGACTTTATTGACTTTATCCGCGAGCCGTTGATTCCGTTTTTGGCTTCTGCCGAAGGACCCAAATTGGCCGTGGGTGACATCAACAGCGACGGCCTCGACGACATGTATCAATGCGCTGCTCGCAACAAAAAACCGCAACTTTTGCTTCAAAAAACCGATGGCTCGTTTGTCGTTTCGCCCCAAACAGCATTGGCGGCTGACTCGGTTTTTGAAGACACCGATGCCGTGTTTTTTGACGCTGACGGCGACCGCGACCTTGATTTGTACGTGGTGAGCGGTGGCAACGAATATTTGGAAAATATGCCCGAAAGTATGGATAGGTTGTATCTCAACGATGGGCGTGGCAACTTTGCCCGCAAAACCGACGCGCTACCCACGGGCGAGTACCCCAACAAAAGCTGCGCCCGCGTGTGCGATTTTGACGGCGACGGCGACTTGGATTTGTTTGTGGGTGGGCGGGTGATAAGTTCCAATTACGGACAAGTACCCAAATCATACTTGTTGGTAAACGACGGCAAAGGCAAGTTTGCGGACAAGACCGCTGCTCTGGCACCCCAACTTAGCAAGGTAGGCATGGTCACCGACGCGCTTTGGGCTGACGTGGATAACGACAAAGACCAAGATTTGGTCGTCGTAGGTGAATGGATGGGTATTCAAATTTTTGAAAATAAAAAAGGCAAACTCGACATTCTACCCCGCAAGGGCGGCCCCGTCAAACTCGACACTCAAAAAGGTTTTTGGCATAGCATCGAAGCGGCTGATTTTGACCGCGACGGCGACGTGGACTTTGTGGTGGGCAATCTCGGCACGAACACCAAATACATCAAACAAGCCAACCCTAAACTCAGAATGTACGCCAACGACATGGACGGCAACGGACGGATGGAGCAAATTATCGCTTACGAAAAAGGGGATAAATGGTATCCAGCAGCTTCCCGCGACGACCTCTCACGCATGGCTCCTGGGATTATCAACAGGCGTTTTCCCGAATACACCAAATACGCAGGCAAGCCCATCGAAGATTTGTTTGAGAAAGCAGAACTGCACGGCCCCAATGCGCTCGAATACGAAGTAAATACCTTTGAATCGGTCTATATTGAAAACAAAGGCAAAGGAGAATTTGACGTAAAACCGCTGCCACGAGAAGCGCAAATGTCCAAAGTTTTTGCGATGCGTGCCTTTGACGTGGACAAAGATGGCTATCTTGATATACTACTTGGGGGCAACTTGTACGGCGTAAGCACTTATCAAGGCCGCTATGACGCCAGCTACGGCTTGGTGTTGAAAGGCAGTAAAAACGGCTTCCAGAGTATCATGCCCATCGATGCGGGTTTTGTGCTGGATGGTGAAGTGCGCGACATCAAGCCTTTCAAAACTGCCCAAGGTACGCGGATTGTGGTGGCAAGAAACAACAAAGTACCACAGGTGTTTAAAACGATTGTTCCTTTTCGGTAGAAGATGGGCGGGAGAAAATACTAACTCTCATATACTTCTGCCGAGATACCACGACGGCAGATGGCTTGTCGGAGTGGGACGAGTTCTTCCCATGAGCCATTTTTGACGCTGCACTTGCCTTTGTAGTGGATGATGAGCGTGCATTGTTCGGCTTGCTCGGGAGAGTGGCCGCATACGTCCATGAGCGTTTCGATGACCCACTCGAAGGTGTTGATGTCGTCGTTGAATACAATCAATTTATAAAGATCCGTAGCGACGATTTCTTCTTCTACTACTTCTTTGACATCTACATCGGGCCATTCAAAAAGTTGCATGGTTGTGGTTGAATCGTTAGTTTGTTAAGCAAAATTAAGAAAACGAAATCTTTTTTTAAAGTTATTACTTTTAATTTCTAATTTTCGCCCCTTAAATATTCAACCTCCATGAGTCCATTCATCGCCCTTTCTATCTTGATTGTCTATTTCGGTGTACTAATCGCCGTGTCTTTTTATACGTCAAAAGGCGCCGACACCAATACTTTTTTTACGGCCAACAAACAGTCACCCTGGTATTTGGTGGCTTTTGCGATGATAGGCACGTCGCTGTCGGGGGTTACGTTTATCTCGGTGCCGGGCGCGGTGGGACGCATCCAATTCTCTTATTTTCAGGTAGTTTTAGGGTATATTTTGGGGTATTTGTTTATTGGTACAGTATTGATGCCGCTGTATTATCGCCTCAATCTGATTTCGATTTATACTTATCTTGAGCAACGCTTCGGGTTTTGGGCGTACAAAACAGGCTCGGCGTTTTTCTTGCTCTCCCGTACACTCGGCTCGGCGGTGCGCCTGTACGTAGCCGCGCAGGTATTGCAGTTGGCACTTTACAATGGCCTCGGCATTCCGTTTGAAGTATCGGTACTGATTACAATCGCGCTGATTTGGGTTTATACTTTCAAAGGCGGTGTGAAGACCATCATCGTAACCGACACCCTCCAGACCACTTTTTTGGTGACAGCCGTAGCCCTTACGATTTATCTGGTAGCCCAAGACTTGAATTACTCTTTTGGGGGAATGATTTCGGCGATTTCGGAAAGTGAATACTCCAAAATTTTCTTTTTTGACGACCCCAAAGACAACAAATACTTTTGGAAACAATTTTTGTCGGGGGCGTTTATTGCCATCACCATGACGGGCATGGACCAAGATTTGATGCAAAAAAACCTGACCTGCAAAAACATTGGTGAAGCCCAAAAGAATATGTTTTGGTTTACCATCACGCTCACTTTTGTCAATCTGATGTTTATGAGTTTGGGCGTGTTGCTGTATTTTTATGCCCAGACCAACGGCATCGCTATTCCCGAAAAAACCGACGATTTGTATCCGATGCTGGCACTCAATCATTTTGGGATTCACGAAGGGACGGCGGGTTTAATGGTGGCAATTACTTTTTTGATAGGCATCACGGCGGCTACTTACGCCAGTTCAGACTCCGCCCTCACGGCTTTGACCACCTCGTTTTGTATTGATTTTATGAACGTGGCCAACAAACCCGAAGCCGAACGCGCCCGCATCAAGCATTGGGTACACATTGGGTTTTCGCTGTTGTTTTATTTTGTCATCATTGCCTTCAAACAACTCAATAGCAAGGAGGTCATCACGGCTATTTTTGACATTGCAGGCTATACTTACGGACCGCTATTGGGGTTGTTTGCGTTTGGGCTTTACACCAAGCGTCCAGTCAAAGACACGCTCGTGCCAGTGGTATGTGTGGCGGCGCCAGTGCTTACGTACATCCTCAATCAAAACTCCGAGGCGTGGTTTGGAGGCTATAAAATCGGCTTTGAACGCTTGATGCTCAACGGGGCGTTGGTGTTCATAGGGTTGTGGCTGATTTCTACTTCCGCCCAAAACAAGAAAGCGTCAGCCTAAAAACACCGAACTTTGGAAGATTTCAACGTAGCCTGTTTTGCGACAGGCTATTATTTTTATGTCAAACCTATAGTTGTTTAGCAAAACTACGTCAAAACTGATTTTAGTCATTCGATGATAGAGAAGTACACATTAGATTTGGTCAATTGATATAGTACCACCAATCTTTTCACTTCCTCTTTTTAAACCCTCTATCATCATGGCAGCACACAAATGCCCCAAATGCAACTCAGTGGAAACGGTCCGCAATGGCATCATCAAAGAACGGCAGCGGTTTCGTTGTAAAAAATGCGATTATAATTTTACCGTGGACAAAATCGGCAAAGGCATCAGTTCGTATTACGTCATCAAGGCGTTACAGCTTTATATCGAAGGCGTGAGTTTTCGAGAAATAGAGCGTCTGCTGGGCGTAAGTCACGTATCGGTCATGAACTGGGTGAAGAAGTACCAAATCAAAATTCCTGACCGCACCACCAACCACGCGACTTACCGCGTGATGAACCACAAAGAATTGGCGGAGTTTTATGCCGACCGAAAAAATCTTCAAGGCACGGGCATGATTGTTACCGAGCTGGGCGATAAGTTTATGATGATAAAATGGGAGCGTTTTAGGGATTAGATTACTTTGAGCGTTGGCGGCAAAAACGTACTTGGGGTCAATAATTTTCCTTTATTGACCTCTTTTTTTACAACAATCTCCCCCTAAATTGCTAAAATAATATACTTTCGCTAAATAAGTATAGACGTTTTGACAATCAAACAAATGATAATATTTGGCTAATCGAACAAAAGACTTACTGAAAATTCGCAGAGAAAGGCTAACAAACAAATTTTCAGTAGGTTGCTTTTGGGGAAAAACGAGGTTTTCATCATCATTTTAGCATAGCTATATCAGTTTGTTGATGGAAAGTTGGATTTTCTCCAGTTTTGAATCGTCAATTGAGGCACACAATCCGCGGGTGGGTCGTCAATTACACCTCATCAATTCAAACTGTTCACCTCCTTTTCCTCTACCAACAATGAAAAAAGTATTATTTCTCACCGCTTGTATTGGCTTGCTCTGTGGCCAATCGCCCGTACAGGCACAAGGCTCGCCTGACTATGGTACGGGCATGAAAATCAACGTCAATCCCGAAGGTAGTAAGTATGTACGCTTGATACTTTGGAATCAAATCTGGGCGCGCTCTATCCAAAACAACCCTGGTACATCGGTAGCAGGTACTCCCGCCGACAAGACCTTTGACATTGGCGCACGTCGTTTACGGATGCTGGCCTACGCGCAGATTTCACCCCGCTACATGGTGTTGGCGCACGTAGGTATCAACAATCAAACCTTCCTCAATGGCGGTGGCTCGGGTACTTCGGGCGTAGGGGGCTACGGTGCGGGCAAAAAGCCTCAGATTTTTTTCCATGACGTATGGAACGAATACGCCGTAGTGCCTGCCATAGACCCAGCCACCAAAACCGCCAACAAACGCTCGCTTTATATCGGGGCAGGCTTGCACTACTGGTGGGGCATCTCTCGTATGACAAGCGCGAGTACCCTCAACTTTCTGACTATTGACGCACCTATTTTCAACTGGCCGCTTATCGAAAACTCCGACCAATTTGCCCGTTTGTTTGGGATTTATGCCAAAGGCAAGTTGGGTAAACTTGACTACCGCATCAATGTAAACAAGCCCTTTTTGACCAACACCAACGTAGGGGCTGGCTCGACTATCCCCGACAATATCGCGGTGGACAACAACGGCCAAAGTAAATTGTCCACGGGCGGGTACTTTATGTATCAGTTCTTTGACCAAGAGTCCAATTTGTTGCCCTTTACGGTGGGGACGTATGTGGGTACAAAGCGGGTATTCAACATTGGCGCGGGGTTTTATCGTCAGGCAGAAGGTACTCGTAGCCGCGTAGGAAGTACCATCAACAAACACAATATCTCGCTGGCTTCGGTAGATATGTTTATGGATATGCCTGTGGGCGACAAAAAGAAAAACATGGCGATTACGGCTTACAGTGCTTTTTACAAGTACAACTTTGGCCCCAATTACATGCGCTATATCGGTATCATGAACTTGGGTACCAACGACCCTGAGTTTAAAGGTGAGCGGGCGTTTACCAATGCCGCTTGGGGCAACTCCGCTGGCGACGCCCGCCCCATGATAGGCACTGGCAATATTTGGTACACACAAGCGGGTATTTTGCTGCCCAAAACCACCGAAAAACCCAAAGTACGGGTGCAGCCGTTTGGTGCTTATACCCTCAAGAAAATGGAAGCCCTCGGCAAAGCAGGTAGCTATTGGGACTTGGGCGCCAACTTCTTCTTGGACGGGCATCACTCCAAAGTTACCTTTCAGTATTCGACAAGACCTGTTTATACTGCCAAAGACAAAATCAGTGGCAACAAAGGCGAATTCTTAGTACAATTTCAGACTTATCTTTAATCCTCTAAACACTTTTTGACATGTCTAACCTCACTGCAACTCCACCAAAAAAGGCCGAGCAAAGTTCTCGTGGCTTGGCCAGTATCATCGCTGCCTCGTCGGTAGGTACGATGATTGAGTGGTACGACTTCTACATTTTTGGAAGTTTGGCCACGATTATTGCCGAGAAATTTTTCCCAACAGGCAATCCCACCGCTGCCTTTTTATCTACCCTCGCTACTTTTGCGGCAGGCTTTGTAGTACGTCCATTTGGGGCTATTTTCTTCGGTCGCTTGGGCGATATGATTGGCCGCAAATACACTTTCATGGTCACGCTGTTGCTCATGGGTGGTGCTACTTTCTTGATTGGTTTGATTCCGAGCTACGAAACCATCGGCTTCTTGGCGCCTACGCTCGTGCTTTTGCTTCGCTTGCTGCAAGGCTTGGCCCTGGGCGGTGAGTACGGCGGTGCTGCCACCTACGTAGCCGAACACTCCCCTGCCGAAAAGCGCGGTTTTTGGACTTCTTGGATTCAAATCACGGCCACGGCGGGCTTGTTTATCTCCCTGATTGTGATTCAAGTGACTCAAAACAGCATGTCCAAAGAGTCATTCGGCGAGTGGGGCTGGCGTATTCCTTTCTTGGTGTCGGTATTGATGGTGTATGTATCGGTATTGATTCGTAAAAACATGCACGAGTCGCCGCTCTTTGCCAAAGCCAAAGCCGAAGGCAAAACCGCGACTAATCCTTTGAAAGAATCTTTTGGCAATCGCTACAACTTCAAATTTGTGTTGTTGGCGTTGTTGGGGGCTACCATGGGTCAGGGTGTCGTGTGGTACACGGGTCAGTTTTATGCGTTGAGTTTTTTGCAAAAAGTAATGACGATTGACTTGCAGCAATCCAACGAATTGATGACTTACGCCTTGATTTTGGGAACTCCATTCTTTGTACTGTTTGGCTGGCTTTCTGATAAAATCGGTCGCAAAGGCATCATGTTGGCGGGTATGTTGATAGCTATATTATCGTACCGCACGATTTATGAGCAGATGTACCAAACCACCAACGTGAAAAACAAAACCGAAATCACCGAAAAAACCCTGGTGGACATCAAGACCGAAATCGCCAAGAAAGACGGCGTAGCTACCCAAGATTCGCTCCGTACCACTGTCACCAAGAAAGAATTTACGGATGGTACTAAGTACGAAGAAAAGAAAGTAGAAACCCTCTTGGCCGACGCAAGCGCGACGCCTGTGAAGCCTGAAATCAAGAAAACCGTCACTATCAACAACAGCGACAAGTGGGCTTTGATTTGGTTGGTATTTATCCAAGTGATTTTTGTAACCATGGTGTATGGCCCTATCGCTGCTTTCTTGGTGGAGATGTTCCCCACTCGGATTCGCTATACGTCTATGTCGCTGCCTTATCACATCGGCAACGGGGTCTTTGGGGGCTTGCTGCCTACCATCGCTACGGCACTCGTGGCTGGTGCCAACAAAGCCAACGACGCTGCTAAAGAAGCGGGTCAAGAGGCGGTCAATGCCGCACCTTATCTCGAAGGACTCTGGTATCCGATTGCCATTGCTGGGATATGCTTTGTCATCGGTTTGCTCTATATCAACGGCAAAGACACTCGTATTGACGACTAATTAGTTAATCACTCTAAAAACGACAAGACAATGAACGCTATCAAAAGAATATTAGGCATCCTTTGGATTGCAGTAGGCTTATACGCAGGGTATTACCTGTTTGTAGAGCAAGCCCTTCCCAAATTTGGCACGGGCAAGCCAGAAGATTTGATTCCAGCGGGAATTTATACCGTGATTTTGTGTCCCCTCATTGTGGGCAGTTTGCTCACATTTGGTTACTACTCTCTCAAAGGAGAGTATGATTTAGAAGGTTAGGTTTAGGGTTTAGACGGAAAGAGTGTGCGGTTTAGGCACACTCTTTTTTGTTTTAAAACACTTTTTTGCCAAAAAACACCCCACCTCAGATGAACCGAAAAAAAGAAACGGCCCTGTTGCTCACGTTAGTGCTGTCTTTTTTGCTCTTCAATCCTCCTATTTTACAGATATTTAATCAACTCCGCTTTGTCGCTGGTATTCCTATCTTGTATTTGTATTTCTTTGCGGCTTGGTTATTATTGATTGGTATTTTGGCTTGGATTTTACGCAAAACCCCCAACGACTCCTCCAATGAATAGCGTCGTTATCGTAGCCATTTCGATTGCTTACTTGCTATTGTTGTTTTTGATTGCAAGTTGGGCCGAAAAGCGTACCACCATCAAGCGCAGTTTGGTGGCCAACCCTTACGTCTATGCGCTGTCGTTGGCTATTTTTTGTACAGCTTGGACGTTTTACGGAAGTGTAGGCAGAACCATCACCAACGGCATTGAGTTTTTGACGGTCTATATCGGCCCCACGATGCTTATGCCGCTTTGGTGGGTGGTTTTCCGAAAGTTAATACGCATCAGTAAAGTACAACGCATCACCAATCTGGCCGATTTTGTATCGGCTCGCTATGGCCGAAGTCGGGCGTTGGGCGTTTTGGTCACGCTGCTGTGCGTAGTGGGACTCGTACCCTACATTTCGATTCAAATCAAGGCCATTGGCAGTAGTATTGATATTTTGACCGCCCAAGAAGTAGCACAAACGTCGGCTTTTTGGCAAGACAATGTGCTGTATTTGGTGGTATTTTTGGGCGTATTCACGATGCTCTTCGGCACGAGGCGGCTCGAAGCCCACGAGCGGCACGAGGGGTTGGTGGCAGCCATCGCGTTTGAGTCGTTGTTCAAGCTCGTTGCGTTTTTGGCAGTGGGTCTGTTTGTTACGTTTGGGGTGTTTGATGGTTTTGATGATATTGCCCAACGTGCCGCGCAGCACCCACCACTCCAATCTCTTTTTGTGATGGATACCAACGAAACCAGTAGTTGGTTTTGGCATTGCTTGGTGTCGGGTTTAGCCATTATGTTTTTACCGCGTCAGTTTCAAGTGGCTATCGTCGAAAACACCCGTGAAAATCACCTGCGAAAAGCGATATGGCTATTTCCATTGTATTTGTTGGCCATCAATTTGTTTGTGATTCCGATTGCTTTTGGCGGCTATCTTACTTTTGGTGATTCGGTCAAAGCCGACCATTACGTATTGGCACTACCGATTTATTTTAAGCAAGAGGGTTTGGCACTCCTCACGTACCTGGGAGGTTTTTCGGCAGCTACGAGTATGATTATCGTCGAGTGTACTGCTTTGACTATCATGGTGAGCAACAACCTCGTCTTGCCGCTACTGGTCGGAAGCCCCAAATGGCTCAATAAATTCGGGGGTGACATGGGTCAGTGGATCATCAACATGCGCCGTGTATCGGTGGCATTGTTGTTATTGTTGGCCTATTTTTACTACAAATTTGTCAGTGACCGTTACTCGTTGGTGTCTGTCGGGATGGTGTCGTTTGCGGCGGTGGCACAGTTGGCACCTGCGGTTTTTGGGGGGCTTTTTTGGAAACAAGGTGCGGCCAAAGGTACTTTTTGGGGTTTGATAGCGGGCTGGGCGGTTTGGTTTTATACGTTGATAGTCCCTTCTATGGCCAATGCGGGTTTTTTGCCCGTCCAATGGTTGGAGTCGGGGCCTTGGGGTATCGCTTGGCTTCATCCTGAGCACCTATTTGGACTGACCTACTTAGACAATGTTTCGCACGGGATTTTCTGGTCATTGTTGGTCAATATCGGTTGCTATGTGGGTGGGTCGCTTTTGGCCAACCGCAGCGCACAAGAACAAAACCAAGCGACTTTGTTTGTAGATGTGTTTGCGTACAGTGAGGTTTATGAAAGTTCCGTAGTCTGGAAAGGCAAAGCACTTGTTACTGATTTACAGTCGCTTTTGGGCAATTTTTTGGGAACTACGCGCGCAGAACGCCTGCTCAATCTCTACGCCAAACGCAACAACATCAACCTCAAAAATCGCTATGCCGACCCGCGCATTGTCAATTATGCCGAGAAAATCCTGAGTGGTGCTATCGGTACTGCCTCGGCGCGGCTCGTGGTGGCCTCGGTGGCCAAAGAAGAAAAAATCACGGTCGAAGAAGTAATAGATATTCTCAAAACCTCGCGCGAATTGCAGCTATTTAATGAGGAACTTCGCAAAAAATCGGAAGCCTTAGAGAAACTAACAGACCAACTTCAAACGGCCAACGAACAACTCCAACGCATGGACCAGCAAAAGGATGACTTCCTCTCGACGGTCACGCACGAAATCCGCACCCCGCTGACCTCTATCCGAATGCTCTCCGAAATTGTCCAAGACAATCCCGACTTGGAAGAAGAGCAGCGCGATCACTTCCTCGGCACCATCATCAAAGAATCTGACCGACTCATGCGTTTGGTCAATGAAGTGCTTGATTTAGAGCGGTTTGACAGTGGGCGTATTGCATTTCACGAAGACGTTTTTGAGATTACAGAGGCCATCAGTAGTGCGCTGGACTCGGTGTTGCACTTGGCCAAAGAAAAAAATGTACAGATTCAGAATCACTTTGAGGGAGACCTCACACCTATCAAGGCCGACCGCGACCGCTTGGTGCAGGTGTATATCAATTTGGTCTCAAATGCCATCAAGTACTGCTATCCTGACATGGGCGTGATAAAAATCAAAACCACCCAAGACAGTGAATTTTTGACCACGACTGTCACCGACAATGGTGCGGGAATTGAAGCTGAATTTTTGCCGTTGATTTTCGATAAATTTTACCAAGCCAAAAAGCGTTCTTCCCAAAAACCCACGGGTAGCGGCTTAGGATTGGCCATTACCAAAAAAATAATCGAACTCTACGAAGGCGAAATATCGGCACAAAGCTCCCCCAACCTCTATACGACTTTTACGTTCAAAATACCGATGAAAAGCCTTAGTACAGCGGCACAAATAGACCAACAAATATGAATTACGTCTTAAATTTCGTTTATTTGTGAACAAAATCTCACATTATTAGTTTTAACGGTTAAATATATACGTAACCATGCGAAACAATGCTAAAATATTGATTGTAGATGACGAACCCAACATCTTGATGTCATTGGAGTTTCTGATGAAAAAAGAGGGGTACAAGGTGTTTATCGCCCGTGATGGCGAAGAAGCACTGGAAATCATCAAAGAACATACGCCAGACTTGATACTTCTTGATATTATGATGCCCAAAGTAGATGGTTATCAAGTATGTAGCTATGTAAAACTACAGTCCGAATACGAGCATACCAAAGTCGTCTTTATGAGTGCCAAAAGCAAAGAAGCCGATCTCCAAAAAGGTTACGACTTGGGCGCCGACTTGTACATTAGCAAGCCTTTTTCTACCCGCGACTTGATGGGTAAAATCAATGCTTTGGTCGCCGAAGAAGCCTGACGATTCGTTTGTTATTTCCCTCACATTGCATGTATTTTTTTACCCAACAGATGTACTTTTCATCTGCCAAGACTGATTTTTGTCATCTTCTATACTTTCTTAGCAAAGGTGTGACGCTTTTTCACTTTGCCAATAAAAAGTTTGGTTAATTTTAGGCTTTCATTGACAAGCTAATACCATCCTCTCATCCTTTACCATTTATTACCATGCATATCCGTACATTTGAAGACTATCAAGCCGCCTACCAACATTCAGTAGAAGACCCCGAAGGCTTTTGGGCTGAAATTGCCCAAGAATTTCGTTGGCACAAGCCCTGGAAAAGAGTATTGGACTGGAACTTTACCGAACCCAACATCAAGTGGTTTGTGGGAGGAAAGACCAATATTGCCGAAAATGCCCTCGACCGCCACCAGCGCGACCTCGGCAATCATCCCGCCATTATTTGGGAACCCAACGACCCCGACGAGCCAAGCGTGACACTCACTTACAAAATGCTCTACGACCAGGTGTGTCGTTTTGCCAATGTCTTGAAACGCAACGGCATCGAAAAAGGCGACCGCGTGTGTATTTACCTGCCCATGCTGCCCGAAGCCGCCATTGCTATGCTCGCCTGTGCGCGTATTGGGGCCATTCACTCCGTTGTATTCGGGGGTTTTTCGGCCCAAGCCCTCACCGATCGTATCAACGACTCTCAATGCAAGATGGTCATTACGTCTGACGGTGCGGCGCGGGGTAACAAAAGTATCCCCATGAAAGATACGGTGGACGACGCACTCATCGGCTGTCCGTCGGTCAAAAAAGTAGTCGTACTTACGCACACCCGTACGCCCATCGCCATGTTCAAAGGCCGTGATGTGTGGTGGGAAAACGAAATGAAACAAGTCACTTCCGACTGCCCCGCCGAACTCATGGACTCAGAAGACCCGCTATTTATTCTCTATACTTCAGGTTCTACGGGCAAGCCCAAAGGCGTGGTACACACCACAGGCGGCTATATGGTTTATACTTCTTACACTTTTCAAACGGTGTTTCAGTACGAACCTGGCCAAATTCACTTCTGTACTGCCGACGTAGGTTGGATTACGGGCCACAGCTACATTGTCTATGGACCGCTGCTGAGTGGTGCTACTACGGTCATGTTTGAGGGTGTACCCACTTATCCTGATGCGGGGCGTTTTTGGGATATTGTGGACAAACACAAGGTGGATATTCTTTATACCGCACCCACGGCCATTCGCTCATTGATGGGTTTTGGTCTCAAATACGTAGAAGGCAAGGATTTGAGCAGTCTCAAAGTGTTGGGCTCGGTGGGTGAGCCTATCAACGAGGAAGCCTGGAACTGGTACAATGTAAATATCGGTAAAGGACGCTGCCCTATCGTGGATACTTGGTGGCAAACCGAGACCGGCGGGATGCTCATTACGCCCATTGCTGGGGTAACCAAAACCAAACCTGCTTTTGCCACGCTTCCGCTACCGGGAGTACAGCCGATATTGGTGGATGAGAACGGCAAAGAAATCGAAGGCAACGGCGTCAATGGCAACCTTTGCATCAAATTCCCGTGGCCGAGCATCATTCGTACCACTTGGGGCGACCACGAGCGTTGTCGGCAAACTTACTTCTCGGCCTATCAAAACTTCTACTTCACAGGTGATGGCTGCCTGCGCGACGAAGACGGCTACTACCGCATCACTGGCCGTGTGGACGACGTACTCAACGTATCTGGCCACCGCATAGGCACGGCAGAGGTTGAAAACGCCCTCAACATGCACACCGACGTAGTAGAAAGTGCCGTAGTGGGCTATCCGCACGACATCAAAGGGCAAGGAATTTATGCTTTTGTGATTTGTGAAAACACTTTAGACGACGAAGATTTGACCCGTAAAGATATTTTGGCCACCGTGACTCGTGTCATCGGGCCGATTGCCAAGCCCGACAAAATTCAGTTTGTACGGGGCTTGCCCAAAACACGCTCGGGCAAAATCATGCGGCGCATCCTTCGCAAAATCGCCGAAGGTGACACCTCCAACCTAGGTGATACTTCTACCCTGCTCGACCCGTCGGTAGTAGAAGAAATCAAAGATGGAGCGTTATAAACGCTAAAAACAAAAAAGAGCGGCTTTCTCGAAGGCCACTCTTTTTTGTGTATGATATTCAGCAACAATTAGTTGCAATAATCGCTAATGACTTTGTAGGCCTGCGTATAGCCCAACTCCCCTGATTTTGAAAGGTCAAGACAGCCACCGTTGCTATCGCCCAAGCTGTGCTTGATGATACCACGTACGTAGTAGGCTTCGCTGTAGCGAGGGTTGAGTTTGATGGCACTTGTACAGTCTTGCAACGCGCCGCGTTGGTCGCCAATCGCAGATTTTATCATAGCACGAGTAAAGTATGCTTCGGCGTATGTAGGGTTAAATTCGATTGATTTGTTCAAGTCAATGATCGCTCCTTTGCTGTCACCCTGCTTGTTTTTGCTGACCCCGCGGACAAACAAAGCCTCCGAACGCTCCGCCGAAAGTTCGTTGATTTTGTTTTTTTCTTGTACGGCACTTCTTAATTCATCTAAAATATTCCGATTGATACTCCCTATGTAGGCTACCTTACCATCTGTAGCGGGCATGTTGAGTTCTATAGCGCGGTTCAAGTCGCCGATCGCATCTCTTTGAGCACCCAATTTACTCTTACAAAAACCACGACCATAATAAGCACGGTGGTTCTGAGGATCTATCGAAAGTGATTTGTCATAATCGCTGATTGCGTCCTCGTATTTCTCCAATTTACTTCTTGCAAAACCCCGATGAAAAAATGACTCTCCATCTTCTGGTTTTAATTCTACGGCTTTTGAAAAGTCAGTAATAGCACCATTAAAATCGTTGAGTTTGAGTTTGGCATAACCTCGCCCGGCATAAGCCGAAGGTCCTTTGGGCGTGAGGTCAATCACCCGCGAGAAATCGGCAGAAGCACTCGTAAA
>JALOLW010000275.1 GCA_025455795.1 Spirosomataceae bacterium | reverse complement strand
ACTACAACTGCGCCCAGCGGGTAAAAGAGATTTTGCAGCGTTACAAAGAACTACAAGATATCATTGCCATTTTGGGGATGGAAGAATTGTCAGAAGAAGACAAGCAGACCGTGTCGCGCGCTCGTCGTGTGCAGCGTTTCTTGTCGCAACCATTCTTCGTGGCCGAAGCCTTCACAGGTTTGAAAGGTGTTTTGGTTGATATCAACGATACCATCAAAGGTTTCAATAAAATCATTGATGGAGATTATGACCACTTGCCAGAGGCTGCCTTCAACTTGGTGGGTACCATCGAAGATGCCGTAGAAAAAGGCGAGCGTCTGATGAGAGAAGCCGCAGGAAATTAAGTCGTTAATAGTTATTTGTTAAACGTTTATCGTCAACCAACTTTAACGAATAACAGATAACAAATAACAGATAACAATTATGAACTTAGAAATAATTACACCCGATAAAAAAGTCTTTGCAGGCGAAGCCACCGCCGTAACGCTCCCGGGCGTTCAGGGACAGTTTCAGGTTTTGAACAACCACGCCGCGCTTGTTAGCACACTCGGCCAAGGCAGTGTGGTGGTAGAAGCCAACGGAAAAGAGACGTTCACGATTGATGGTGGCGTAGTAGAAGTACTCAACAACAACGTGTTGGTACTCGCCGAAGCTATTTTGTAGCGATTGAGACGTTATCACAAAAAAAGCGTGGGCTGAAAAGTCCACGCTTTTTTTGTGCCAAAGTTTACGTATCTTGGTCAAGTTTTCGCTCAAACGAACAATCCATGCTACATAAAACCAGGGGAATAGCACTCAATTTTGTGCGATTTCGGGAAACGTCCATCATCGTCAAAATTTATACTGAGGAGTTTGGCGTACAGAGCTATATTGTCAATGGCGTGCGGAGTGCCAAATCCAAAACCAATCGCATTGCACTTTTCCAACCGCTTACTTTGTTGGATTTGGTGGTGTATCACAAAAGCAAGGAGCAAACCATCCACCGCCTGAGTGAAGTCAAGTGTAGCGTACCGTTTCGGAGTTTGCCGTTTGATTTTGTCAAATCAAGCATTGCGCTTTTTATCACAGAACTTCTGGTCAAAACCCTGCGCGAAGAAGAGTCCAATCGGCCTCTGTTTCAGTTTCTGACGGAGTCAATTTTGTTCTTGGAAAATACCGACAAAAGTTACGAAAACTTCCATCTTCATTTTTTGGCTCAGATGAGTTTTTACTTAGGATTTGGGGCCGAAACAGTGAGAGAGATGGAACAACAACTGAACGAAAACCTCTATCCTTACACTTTCGAGAAACCAATACAGGAGGCATTGCAGCAGTTTTTGCTCATGCCATACAGCAGCCAGGTATCGCTCAATCGCACCCAACGCGCCCAACTGTTGGATGCCTTGATTTTCTACTACAAAATCCACCTCGAAGGCATGGGAGAAATCAAATCACTGGAAGTGCTGCGGGAACTGATGCGGTGAATGATTCAATGCAACCTCACACGCTGCTTTTTGATGGTCGTTCCTTGCTGTAAAACAAGCTCATACTCACCGCCTTCGGCCTGAAAAAATACCTGATGGATGCCATCAGCGAGGTTTTTTTGAGCGACTAAAATTTGCTGATTCTTCGCGTTTTCGAGTTTGAGTGTCACGGGTTCTTGGCCCAAAGTCGTAAACTCCACGTGGTAGTGTGCGTAGTCAGGATGACGAAGGAGCGGCCACGGGTTGCCGTTGGGATGCGGGACATAAAACGGAAACCCACTTTCGTATTGGGGGGGTGTGATGCCCATTTTGGCCAATCCGCGCCAGAGTTCGGGGATTTTTTTGCCCAAATTCCAAATCAATCCCGAGCGGTAGTTTTCCATCATGAGCACGATGGGGCCTTGGTCTATGGCCAAATACTGATTGGAATACCAGTTGAGGCGGGCGTTGTAAGCGTCATAAAAACCATACTGCCCAAAGAGCCGATTGCCTTGCTTCAAGTACCAATACCGCAACGCCCGCCACGACTGATAGGGCGTGTAAGCAAAAGCCGACAACGCCGCCGTGGGCGAAATGGTGCCGTTGTCTTCGTTGGGGTTGTGGGCAGCATAAAAGTTGAAGTCGTCGCTGGCGGTCAAGCCCCAGTTTTCTTCGGAATAACCGTACTCTTTGGGGGCTTGCAGACAATGCTCGTAATTGACCAACGTATGCGCCACGTTTTGTTGCCAATAGTTGGTGTGGCGGTCTTGCATCAGGCGCGGGTCGAGGCTGAGGTACGAGTAATGCGAAAAAAACAGCGGGCCGCCTTTGTCAAAGCCCAAGTCGAGCCGATAGCCGTAAAAAGTCTTGCCGTTTTGGAAAAAATAGCTTTGTTTCCACGTGTTTTCATACACTTCGGTAGGCACAGGATAGGTAGGCGAGCCACACGCAAGCGCGTAGGTGACGAGACACTCGTTGTAGCCTTGTATGGGCATGTTCATCTTCCATTCGTAGTTGGGTGACCAGTGCCAGTGGAGTTTGCCGTTGCGTACGTACCATGTCCACTCGACAGTTTCGTACAGGCGTGTGATGCGCGCGCGGAGTTCTTTTTCAACGGGGGTGTTTTGGTCAAAGTACGCCCGCGCTACCAGCAGGCCGTTGATGAGGTAGGCCGTTTCGACCAAATCTCCGCCGTTGTCGTGCGTGCCAAACGGAACAACCTTGCCCGTTTTGCCATCTAACCAATGCGACCACGCGCCGTGAAAACGGTCGGCTTTCTCCAAAAAACGGGTGATTTTGAGCAGGCGCGTCACGGCCTCTTGGCGCGAAATCCACCCGCGATGGACAGCTACCACGATGCAAGACACCCCAAAGCCCGTGCCACCCGACGTGACGATGTTGGGCGTGGCAGTACGCTCTGGCGACAAGCCCGAAACAGGATGCCCAAAATCCCAAAAATACCGAAATGTGGCGCGTTGGACGGTTTCCAAATATTCGCTTGACTCGGTCAGTTGGGCAGCAGGACGCTGGTCGAGCCACTGGGCTGAAAGGTTGTTGGGGGCTGAAAAATAGATAATTAGTAATGAAATAGAAACGCGAATTAGTTGGGCAAACATGTCTTTTATTTTTAAGAAAAAGTCAAATTTGGGCGTATTTTACCTTATTTTGTTGAACGACGTATAAAAATATGCAAGCTAATAAATTAATGAATGATGAATAAAAAGTGAGCCTTAAAATTGGATTTAAAAGTATTGTCCGTAAATTTGTCCGTAAAAATACCCCCTTTTCTAATGACTACTGTAAAATTTTATTTAGACACCAAAGCTGATAAAAATCGTTTTTATCCTATTCATTTGGTGATTCGTCAAAAAGACGTTCAAATCAAAGCATCTACCTGCGAAAAAATCAAGAAAAAAGATTGGGATAGCAAAAACCAAAGAGTATTGGAAAGTGAGTACCGATACCTTTCTATCAATAAATTTTTGGAGTTTTTGAAAGATGAAGTCAATAAAATGATTGAAGGGGCAAATCGCCGTCAATTGACAGACAAAGAGGTTAAAGATTTTGTGTGTGAACTTATCAATGTTCGCAAACAAAACACCGAAACAACCATAGTCAACGAACCATCGGCTTATTACGAAGGCAAAAGCCCCGTTACATTTATTGATTTATTTGCGGGTGCAGGAGGATTTAGTGAAGGTTTTTTACAAGCAGAACTTCCCCGAAAATATTACGATTTCGTTCTGGCCAGCGATATTAATGATAATTGTGAACTTACTCATTTGGCTAGATACAATTATCAATTAGGACTGGATATGGAGTTTTTGCGCCAAGACATTACCGAGCCTGACTTTTTAGAGAATCTCTTGAAGAAGCTCAAAGGCAAACAAGTAGATGTTGTTTGTGGCGGCCCTCCGTGTCAGAGTTTTAGTTTAGCGGGCAAACGCAAAAAATTTGACAAGAAAGATGATCTTTTTGCTCATTATCTCAACGTGATTCGTCATCTACGCCCTAAGTATTTTGTGATGGAAAATGTCAAAGGGATTTTGACAAAAGAAGGTGGTAAAATCCGAGAATTGATTTTGCAGGAAATTAAATCTATCGTTGATTTAGAGCAGTTTCCACTCCTTTTATCTTTCATTGCCCAAGTTCGTAAATCTATGCCCGAACATGGATTTCTTTTAGACTGTTTTCAATCTCGACTCCAATTTGAATCTCTCTCCGAAAAACAGATTGAAGATGCGCGCAGTCGCTACATTCAAAATATTGAGAACAGATTCAGATTGCTCACACCCAAAATTGTTGATTACAAAACCAGTAAAACGGATGTTTTTATCAACACTATTCGGCACGGATTTAGCCTACTCAAACGTACTAACGAATTGGCATACATTCGTAAAAAAATCATCAATGAAAAAGCTTTCAGCGATTTAGACAATGATTTATTTGCCGAAGATTTTGACAACTTTTTATCTTCTATCGAATCTGAATCTATCGTAGATAAAATTCAAGTGGCTTTCAAAAGTCTCAAACCTAACGAACAATACCAAAATGAAGTGGAGGAGATTGTTAAAGGTTTGGAAATCTATACTTATACTTTCGATGAATGTGTTACAGGTGTAGCTCAATACATTAACGATGAAAAACAGCAACAACAACTAAAAGAAATTCTGACGCAAATTAGGTTGTACAATATTGAAGAACCTTTCGTCGCTCTTGCTTCCAACTATGGCGTTCCACAAAATAGGGAACGGGTGTTATTTATCGGTTGCCGTAAAGACCAAAAATTGATTACCAAGATCCCCCCAACGGTCAAAGGCGACGAAAAAGTTACCGTCTTTGAGGCATTGTATGACTTAGATTTCATTGGAAATGACGAAGAAAAATACGTTTATGAACCCATAGATATCACATCAAAATACAATGGTTCATCAGAGAGGATGTTAAACTTATTGAAAAAAAGGAATATTGACGGTACTATCGAAAATGACGGTATAACATACGCCGAGTGGTCTAAAAAAGGAAGATTGAATGGACGCTTTATCCACGCCAAAAAGCCTATCTATGTACGTAATTTTGAGGAACTAAACAGCCCTTTGGCACATACAGTAGCTCCATTGCACAATCACAAAACTAGTAAGCAAAATGAAGAAGTAGTACAGCGCTTGAGCGTTATTCTCAACGAAGGTGACTATGATTTAGCCAAACAAAAATTGAAAGAAATTGGACTTAACTCTGAAAAACGTAACTACAATGTTTTGAAGCCCGAAAGTCAAAGCCCGACAATTATGACCATTGCAGATGACTACATTCATTACACAAGTCCACGAGCATTGACAGTCCGAGAAATGGCTCGTTTACAGTCTTTTGATGATTCGTTTGTTTTTCAAGGGAAACGCTCAACAGGTGGCAACAAACGCAAACTTGAGGTGCCGCAATTCACTCTTGTAGGCAACGCCGTACCGCCTTTGATGGCCCGCGCAGTAGCCCTCGAAATCCTGCAAAACATTGATTAGAGTCTAAAATAGGCCAAATCACCATTTTGTAAATCTTCAAGAACACTGTGTAGATCATTTCGGAGTGCTGTATTGATTCCCGTATCAAAATTATTGGTGAAGATTTCTTTCAACGACCTTGCAACACCTGCTTCAGAAGGTTTGCCCCAATAATTCCCACCCGAAAGGCCAGTGACTCGCTTTACTGCAACAGTTTCTGGTGCATAAACGGCTTTAGTGTTAGATGGAACAGTTACAAATGAATAGCTAAATTGTCTGGCTGATTGAATGCTGAAATTATTGCGCCCAATGGTAATGTTTCGTCCTCTAAATCCACCTGCTGAATAAATCATATCCCACAGCATCGGAATCTGAGCATTATCGTTCCAATTAGTTTTACACTGAATAATTCCGATTCCTACTTCATGAAAATCCCTTTC
>JALOLW010000274.1 GCA_025455795.1 Spirosomataceae bacterium | reverse complement strand
CGGTCTCGCACGAGTTATAGACAAGTTATCTTGGTCTGCTAATCGAAAAAAAAGCCCTACTCGTCGTGAAAATAAGTATTGAGTTGGATAGTTTATTCAGTATCTGTTAATTTTGACTCCAACCCAAACTAAAACCCGATGAAACAGACCCTACGCTTTTTATTTGCTGGTGTTTTGGCCTTGTGTTTTGCCAAAGCCCAAAGCCAATCTTTCAACAATCTTCCTGTTACCACCCAAAAACCTCCTTTGCACGGCAAACATTGGATGGCGATTACGGGCAAACCGCTCGCTGCCACGGCGGGGGCCATGATTTTTGGCAAAGGCGACCGCTCGCTGCCACGGCGGGGGCCATGATTTTTGGCAAAGGCGGCAATGCCGTGGACGCTTCTTGTGCCATGTTGGCCGCCACTTGCACCATGTGGGATGTACTCAGTTGGGGCGGCGAAATGCAAGCCCTCATTTACAATCCTAAAACTAAGAAAGTCATTGCCATCAACGCCCACGGCGTAGCCCCCACGGGCGCGACTGCCGAGTTTTTCAAAAACAAAGGCATGAAATACCCGCCCGAATACGGTCCATTGGCGGCCGTCACCCCTGGCACACCGGGCGGCCTGATGACGATATTGGCCGAGTACGGCACGATGTCGCTCAAAGACGTACTTGCCCCCGCCATGCAAATGGCCGAAGGCTACCCCATCGAAGCCCAAACGGCCAACTCCATCGAAGGGCGCAAAGAACTCATCAAACAATGGCCCTATTCTAAAAAAGTATTTCTGCCGCATTTGGGTGAAAAACGCGAAGCCCCGAGCGCAGGCGAAGTGTTTGTCCAAAAGGATTTGTTGGAAACCCTCAAAAAACTCGTCAGTGCCGAGCAGCAGGCCCTCGCCAAAGGCAAGTCACGCAAGGAAGCCATCATGGCCGCGTATGATGTGTTTTACAAAGGTGAAATTGCCAAAGAGTTTGCGCGGGGCTGTCAAGAACAAGGCGGGCTGATTACCGAACAAGATTTGGCCAATTGGAAAGTCAAAATCGAAGAACCGACCGTGACTACCTACAAGGGCATTGAAGTCTATAAACTCCAACAGTGGACACAAGGCCCTGCGATGCTGCAAGCGCTTAATATTTTGGAGAATTTTGACCTCAAAAGCATGGGTTACAACTCTACTCGCTACGTGCATACGGTCTATCAAGCCATGAATTTGGCCTTTGCCGACCGCGATTTTTACTACGGCGACCCTGCTTTTTCGCCCGAACAACCCATGAAAGGACTCCTCTCCAAAGAATATGCCAAGGAGCGTAGCAAGCTCATCAACCCCAACATGAATGACCCAAAAATCGGTCCAGGCGACCCGTATCCGTTTGAGGGTAAGGTCAATCCGTTCAAAGATTTGCTCAAAAATTGGGGCAGTGCCAGTCTGAATGACCCGAAAAACAACGCCTCGCTCGACGAGCAGTTCAAAGACAGCTTCACCGCTGGCACCACCTCGGTAGAAGCTACCGACGAGGAGGGTTGGGTGGTATCTATGACCCCAAGCGGCGGGTGGGTACCTGCGTGTATTGCGGGCAACACGGGCATCGGCATGAGTCAGCGGATGCAGGCGTTTGTGCTTGACCCCAAAGAAAACCCTTTCAACGTGGTAGCCCCCGGCAAACGTCCCCGCGTGACGCTCACGCCGAGTTTGGCCATGAAAGATGGAAAACCGTACTTGTCTTTTGCCAAGCAAGCAGGCGACGAGCAAGACCAGTTGTTGTTACAGTTTTTCTTGAACATGGTCGAGTTCAACATGACCGTTCAAGAGGCTACCGAAGCCCCGAGTTTCAAGACCCAGCAGATGTATTCGAGTTTTGGCAAGCACGAGCGCATCAACGGTGGCTTGACCCTCAACGACCAAATGCCGCCGTGGACGCGCAAAGAACTCCGCAGCATGGGTTATAAAATCAACTACGACGACCGTACCAGCGGCCCCATCAATGCCATCTATTTTGATTGGAAACACGGTACGTTTTGGGGCGGCTCCAGCAACCACGGCGAAGATTATGGCATCGGTTGGTAGGGGGAACTGTTATCTGTTGAATCGTTAAACCGTTATTCGTTGAACTGATACACGGATAACCAATAACGGATAACGGATAACTGATACACCAATAACAATTAACCAATTTTCTCCTTGTGCATGAGCGTGGCTACGCCTTTGATGGTGGTTTTGCCCGTAGTTGCGTCGGTGATTTCGCCCAAAATTTCGCCCGTATGTTTTTCGGGATTGAGCGAAATCACCGTAAACTTCACTCGATAGTCGGTATCCACAAACATCGGGCGCATGAACTGAAACGTTTGCCCCATGTAAATAGAGCCATACCCCGGAAAGCGCGTTCCGATGATTTTGGTAAACACACTCGCACTGAGCATTCCGTGGATGATGGGCCGCTTGAAAGCCGTCGTGGCGGCGTAGTCGGGGTCTAAGTGCAGCGGGTTGTCGTCGCCAGTGAGTTGAGCAAAAGCAATCACATCAGCTTGGGTAAAGCGAAAATCGTATTCGTAAGTGTCGCCAATAGAGAGCATTGAAGAGAAGAGTTTGATGGATTTGTTGTTTAATTCCCAACTTCGATTCCTTCTTGTTTAAGATAATCGGGAATGTTGAAAGTGATTCCATTGAAGATTTCGATGTCTTTGTACCAGTCTATCACCAACCAATCTTTGTCGGTCTCGGCCACAATAACCTTCTGGACTTTGGTCAATACCCAAATCACTTTTTGGGTGCCAAACGCCAGAAGGTTATTTGTTTTGCGCGAAATGTACTGAAAATCAGTAAAATTGGTATTGTCAATATTGACATCCACTTCGATATTGACGATTGGGGGTGTCTTGAAATAATGGACATTTACGTGGGTCACAGCCTTGCGTTCATAAATCACAATATCACCCGAGAAGTTATTATTGGTATCTATATGAAGTCCAGGTTCACCCGTAAAAACGTAGTGTAATTTTTCGTCTAATGCTCGACTTAACACTCGGTATATGTAATAGATGATGAATATCTGCAAACTGCTTGCTCCCATAATATCTTCTAAGGTTTTTTCTTTACGCAATACCGCCTTGTAACCCTTGTAATACACGGGCTTGCCGTCGAGCACCTCTTTGATAAGGTAGTCGGGTATTTTGCGCGGTTTTTTTGGGGTAACTACTGCAACGGAAGTCATTTTTATTTCTTTTTTTGACAAATATAACGAAAGTGTCGTTATCGGTTAATGGTTATTTGTTAATAGTCTCAATATCAGAAAATTAAATTGTTTCAAACAATACTAATAACCACAAAAATAGCAAAGCCATTCTGACTCAGAATGGCTTTGTGTTAAAAATATAGACTACGACAAAACGCTAACTCCAATCTCTGTCCCAAGAGTCTTTGGTGTTCCACTCGTCGGTGGGGGCAAACCACTTTTGGTCTTTCATCAAGAAGCGTTTGGCCACTTCTTCGTTGAGTTCTACGCCCAAGCCTGGCTTGTCGGGTACGGGGGCGAAGCCATTGACGACGAGGGGCTTTTGACCCGTCACGATGTCTTCCCAGCCATCTACGTCCACGCCGTGGTGTTCGAGGGCTACGAAGTTTTCGGTGGCGGCGGCGCAGTGGACATTGGCCATAAACGAAATCGGACTACCCGCAAAGTGCATTGCCATCGCAATACCGTGTTCTTCGGCGTAGTCACCGATTTTCTTGGTTTCCAAAATTCCCCCCGACGAGGCCAAATCGGGGTGAATCATGTCCACTGCTTTGGCATCAATGAGTTTGATAAATTCCTCTTTCAAGAAAATATCTTCGCCCGTGAGCGTGGGCGTGTCAATCGCGTCGGAGATTTGTTTCCACTGGTCGGTATAAAACCACGGCACCAAGTCTTCGAGCCACGCCAACTGATACTTCTCCACGGCCTTGCCCAACCGAATGGCCGTATTGACATCAAAATGCCCAAAGTGGTCGGCAGAGACGGGAATATTGTAGCCCACACCCTCGCGGATTTTGGCGACGTATTCCGCAATATACTCCAAGCCCTTGTCCGTGATTTGGATGCGCGTAAAAGGGTGCTTGGTCATGTTGTACGAGCCAACGGTCTTGGTTTTGTTGTCGCGGGCGTTGAGTTTCCACACGTTGTCGCCAATGAGCATCCCCGGCTTACCCGCCAAAAGGCCGATGCCAAAATCCATTTTTAGGAAAGTATAGCCTTTGTCCAAACGGGTTTCTTTGAGTTTTTTGGCAAAAGTCGTGGGGTCGCTGATTTCGGGCGTATCGGCGTAGAGGCGTATTTCGTCGCGGTATTTGCCACCAAGCATCTGATAAACAGGCACGTTGAAGGCTTTGCCCGCCAAATCCCACAGGGCCATTTCTACCCCACACACCCCACCAGCGGCGCGGCCATGCCCACCAAACTGCTTGATTTCCTTAAAAATCTTCTCCACGTTGCAGGGATTTTGACCAAGCAAGCGGCTTTTGAGCATGAGGGCGTAGTTGGGACTCGCGCCGTCGCGTACTTCGCCCCAACCCACGATGCCTTGGTTGGTCTCCATCCGAATGATGGGGCTTTTGAAAGGGACGCCTTGCAGATGGGCGATGCGGATGTCGGTGATTTTGAGGTCGGAAGGCTTGGAGGCGCGTTTCACTTTCTGGGTGATAAACTCCATTTCTTTTTCGACTTGACCATCCAACGCCATGCCAAGCGACAGGCCACCCAAGAGGCCATTTTTGAGGAAATCGCGGCGTGGGCTATTGGTGGATGGCAAATCCCGACGAGCGTCTGGTAATTTAAAACGGTCTAACAGTTTTTTCATTGGATTTTGGAGGGGTTTGTGAATGGTTATCGGGTATTTGTTATTGGTTATCTGCGATGGTTCGCGTTTGAAACTCTGCGATGGTTCGCGTTTGAAACGCGAACCTCTTGAGCTGCGCGTTTCAAACGCGCATCATCATTTTGAAACGCGCGTCATCATAACACAGCACAAGATTCTTACAATTTTTTCAAAAAATATTTCAAAAATCTACATTGGTAAAAGTTAGAAGTGTAGAAAAGATAATAGTGTGACTTTTGTAAAAAGCGTCTTTTGCTTCCAATCAGAAATATGTTCAAACCAAACCCCACTTTTTTACAATGAAAAATCTAATCCTTTCCTTGTTTCTTTTTTCCTTGTTCCTTTCTCCGTCGTTTGCCCAAATCAAGCCCTCCAAAGAGCTGATTATGTTTTACACCCAAGAGTGGAAAGGTGAACGCTTCCCCGATGGCCGCCCCAAAGTGCCCGACGAATTGGTGAAACGCCTCGCCAACGTTTCGATTGAAGAAGCGTGGGGCATCATGCGCGGGGAGGGCTACAACAACCAGTTTGAGGGAAATTTCCAAATCATCCACCCCGAAAAACCCCTCGTAGGGCGCGTACTCACCGCCCAATATATGCCCGCCCGCCCCGACATGGAAAAACCCATCAAGGCCAAAGGCAAAGAAGAAGGCCGCAAAGGCAACACCAACTCATGGCCGATTGACGAGCTTCAAATCAACGATGTCTATGTGGCCGATGGCTTCGGAAAAATCGTTGACGGTACGCTCATCGGCGACAACCTCGGCAATTCGATTTATGCCAAATCCAAGACGGGTGTGGTGTTTGACGGAAGCGTGCGCGACTTGGAAGGTTTGAGCGCGATTGACGGCTTCGTGAGTTTTACGCGCGGCTACGACCCCTCGGCCATCAAAGACATGACCATGACTTGTATCAACTGCCCTATTCGCATCGGGCGGGCTTCTGTTTTGCCAGGCGATTTGGTACTGGGCAAACCCGAAGGCGTGATTTTTATTCCCGCTCACTTGGCCGATAAGGTCATCAATACCTCCGAGTTTATCGCCCTACAAGACGAGTTTGGTCACAAAATGCTGCGCGAGGGCAAGTTTACGCCCGGAGAGATTGACATGAAGTGGAGCGAGGCCATCAAAACGGCTTTCCGCGAGCACGTCAAAACCCGCCAAAAGAAAACCTACCTCACTGCCGAGCAGATTGAGAAGTATTTGGAGAAGGAATAAGAGTGACCTTTTTTGGGTATTTTGACCAAGTGGTTCTATCATTAGTTTTACCGCTAAGGCGCAAAGACGCTATGTTTTTTGTAGGCCCTCCTTTGAAGCTATAAGGCACTAACTATCAGTATATTACGTAGAATTTAATCCCCGAATATGCACACACTTGGCATAATTCGGGG
>JALOLW010000273.1 GCA_025455795.1 Spirosomataceae bacterium | reverse complement strand
GCTGAGGTCATCGGCCAAAATAAATTCGTCTTCAACGAGGAGTATTTTCATCGGTTATTTCAGCTTCATCTGCGCAAAATACGGATGGTCGGGGTGAACGTCCATTTCTTGTCTTTGTGGGAAAATTACCACATCCATGTCTTCCATGGGAATCGCGCCCAATAGAGGCTCGTTGTCGCCTGGCAATACCATGGCACTTGTAGTACAACGTCGGTTTTTGAACTTAACTTCGATAGGCCCGACGACATCGTATTCCACAATACGACCGTCGGCCAACTGCCCTTTGCGTTTTTCAATGGTGGGCAATTGAAGTTGTTCTTGGATATTTTCGTTGATACACATATACACACTGCCCGTGTCCACGAGCATATTGACGCGCATCCGTTTGACTTCTTCTTCGCCAATGTAGTGCCGCCTTGCCAGTACCAAATCCTCGCCGTTGATGAGTTCTATTTCTGCGTAAATCAAGCCCATGTTTTTTGTTTTTTCTTCAAAGATAAAGATTTTTGGCTTGATAGTAAAATCTCCTAACTTAGGGGCTTTTACCACCAACTTATTTCATTGGCCATGAGAATTACCGCTACATTTTTGCTGCTTTTTTGGGGGACTTCAATGCTTTTTGCCCAAAACGCTATTCAAGGTACAGTGCGCGACGCCCGCACCGAAGAACTGCTGCCTTTTGCCAACGTCTATATCAACAACACCACCAAGGGCGTTCAGACCGACGATAAAGGCAACTTCTCGCTCCAAAACCCACCGCTCGGTACGGTGCAGTTGGTGGTGTCGTATTTGGGGTATGAGCCGTTTCAACAAACCCTCAACCTCGAACCCAACCAACCGCTGACGCTTGCCGTCCGTCTCACGCCCATCGCCAATATGCTCAGTGACGTGGAAGTAAAAGCCAAACGCGATAAAGAATGGGAACGCCGTTTGAAGGCATTTAAACGCGATTTTTTGGGTGAACTCTCCAACGCCAGCAAATGTGAAATCCTCAACGCTTGGGTGATTGATTTCAAAGACGAAAACGGTGATTTTGTGGCCACTGCCGACCGTCCCATTGAAGTCATCAACGGTGCGTTGGGCTATAAACTGTACCTCAATCTCCTCAATTTCAGCATCAACGCACGCGGCAGTCGGTTTTTGACCACGACGCGCTTTGAAGAATTGACTCCCAAAGACGACAAAGAACGCAAACGCTGGACGGCCAACCGCCAACAGACCTTTGCCAACTCGTCCCGAAAATTTTTCAAAAGTTTGTATCACAATACCTTAGAAGCCAACGGCTACGTGGTTTATAAAATGGATGCCAATGCCGAGTGGGCCACGACCAACGTTTGGCAACCCTCCAAAGCCTACCAAAAAGGCACCAACATGATTACGAACACCGCCCAACTCCTCCAAGTGGCGTCGCCTACGCAGAAGCGATTGGTGGTGGACGTGCCTTTTGAAGTTTTTGAATCCAAACGCTACGTCACAGTGCCTTCTCAGAATGTTTTCAACGCCAACCCGCAGACCCGAATGCGCGTACTCAGGCCCGTGTTGGTGTCGTCGGAAGGGTTCCTGAGCGACCCCACGGCGGTAGAGTTTTTGGGGTATTGGGGGGCCGAAAGAGTAGCCGATTTTTTGCCGCTTGATTTTTTATTAGAAAATCTTTCCTCTTCTACGGCTGCCGTTTCCCAAGAGCTTCCTGTCGGTCAAAAAGTGTATTTGCACACCAACAAGGCAGGCTACACCATGACCGAGCGGGTTTGGGTCAGTGCTTTTGTGGTAGAAGCAGGCAGCAATCGCCCTTGGCCGAAGCCACAGCCACTGTATTTGCAACTATTTGATAGCGAAGGTTTTTGGGTAAAAAACGACGTGGTTTTTACCGAAGCAGGCCGAGGTGCGGGCTACTTGACGCTCCCCGACGGCCTCAAAACGGGAGTGTATCGGCTGCGGGCGTTTACCAAACAAACCCTCAATACTCCTAACCATGTTTTTGAGAAACAACTCGTTCTAATCAACGCCGCCAAACCCGTAGGTGTGATACGCGCAAGCACGCCACTCAACTCCCGCCCCACCGATACGCTCGCGCTGCGTATTGTAGCCGACAAAAAAAGTTATGCACCGCGCGAAAAAATCACGCTCAGTCTGCAAAGTCTTTTGGGCGACAAAACCGTGATGGGGAGTTTTTCAGTATCGGTGCTTGATGCCGACAAAGCGATTGACAATCAAGAAGATTTTGATTTGTTGTCGTACTTTTCTCAACCCCAAAATGAAACAATTAAACCCATCACTGCATACACTGAAGAACAAGCCTTGTCATACCGAGGCATTGCCCAAAAAGAAAGCAACAAAGCCCCCATTCCCAACGCCTCGGTGATGCTGCTACTGACGGTGGACAATAAGACTTTCAATCGGGTCGTTGAGACCGATGACAAAGGTAGATTTACGCTGGATGGGGTGGATTTTGACGGAACGCAGATGCTCGCCTATCAAATCAACAACGCCAAAGGAGCCAAAATGACCGATGCGGAGTTGGTTTTGGAGCAAGACATTCCCAAAACTCGTCTCGGAGCCGTGCGCTTTGACACGGTCTCAATGGTTTCGTCGCGGCGCATATCCCTCCAAACCGCTACCCCCGACGGACAAGCCTTTGTGATGCCCTCCGACGGTAAAACACTCAATGAAGTGACAATCACGGCCAAAGCCCCCGAAATTGACCCCAACGAAGTAGGTGTTTTGAAACTTTACAACGACCCGACTTATTCGGTGTCATTCGATGAAAAATCACCGCGTTTTACCAATATTTTCGACATGCTCGCGGGTACTATTCCAGGTCTGCAAGTGGCTTCTTTTTTTGATGGAAACGGTGTGCAGTCGTATCGGGTTTTGATTCGGGGCATCAGCACGTTCAATGCCGCAGCGATTGGGGCCATGACCCTCCTCGACGGAATGCAGGTAAGCCAAGAAACGCTGCTCAGTATCAATCCCAACGACGTGATGCGGATAGACGTGTTGAGCGGTCCCAATGCCGCGATTTTTGGTTCAAGTGGTGGCAACGGCGTTGTGGCGTTTTACACGCGCCGATTCAGGGGCAAATACTCGGGGATTCCTGCCGCTAAAACCATGACTATCACGGGCTATCAGATGAATGAACCGTTTTACGCGCCCAACTACGCCACACCGCGTCCCGAACACAAAAACAGCGACACCCGTGTGACGATTTACTGGAATCCGCTCGTCAAAACCGACGCCAACGGCCAAGCCACACTCACTTTTTACGCCGCCGACAGCCCCGCCCGCTACAAAGTGGTGGTAGAAGGCATCACACCGTCGGGACTACTCGGGCGAGGTGAGGCGTGGGTAGAGGTACGCCCCTAAAACCAAAAATCCCCACCAATTGGCAGGGATTTTTGCATCTATTAGTTTGGTGGCCTTAATGAACGATTAAGCGCCTTTCAATGCACTACGCAATGCACGTGGGATTTCGACACTGGCAATGGGCAATGAATCGTTGTTCAAAATTTTGAACCCTTCCACTTTCAAGTGACCTACTTTGACTGATTTGCCCAAGTCGAGGTCAGCTACGGGGACGGATACAAACTCAGGGATGCTATTGGCAAAGCCCTGAACTTTGATTTTACGCATTTTTTGAACCAACTTACCCCCTTTGGTTACGCCCACGGCAGTACCGATACAACGTACAGGAAGTTCTACTTTGATTTCTTTGTCGTCGCTGATTTGCAAGAAATCCGCGTGCAAGATAATGTCGCTCACTGGGTGATATTGTACATCTTGCAAAATAGCCAAGTGTGTTTCGCCTTCGATGTTCAAAGTGATTTTATAAACATCTGGTGAGAACAATAACTTGCGGAACAAGTACATCGGTACGGCAAAGTGAACTTGCTCACTGCCTCCGTAAAGCACGCACGGTGCCATGGCCTGCTCACGCAATTCGCGGGCTTCTTTTTTGCCGAGATTCGCTCTTTTAAACCCTACAATCTCTGTTGTCTTCATTTTATTTTTGTTCCTCGCCCCTCGAGGAATTTTTTGAGTGAAACATACCGTGGGGCTTTCAGTATGCTGTTTGATGAATCGTTTGTAGTTTGTACGTTTTTAAGTTTATAGTTTTTACGATAAACAAAACACGCTCCTACGCTGGATTTATAAAAAGTGAACTAATAGATTCGTGGTCGCGGATACGTCCGATGGCTTTGGCAAACAATTCAGCCACCGACAACACCCTGATTTTTTCGTTTTCTTCGCGGAGCGGAATCGTGTCGGTCACGATAAGCTCTTCCAACACCGACCCGCGAATACGGTTGTGGGCGTCGCCCGACATCACGGGGTGCGTACAAATCGCCCTCACAGACTTGGCCCCCTTGCTCATGACCAAATCAGCAGCTTTGCAAATCGTGCCACCCGTATCAATCAAATCGTCAATAAACACTACATCGGCCCCCGTCACGTCGCCAATGACCTGCATCGAGGCCACTTCGTTGGCACGTTTGCGGTATTTGTCGCAAAGCACAATGTCGGCGTTGAAAAACTTGGCAAAATTGCGCGCCCGTGCCGCCCCGCCCACGTCGGGAGAAGCGATGACGATATTTTCTAAATTGAGACTTTTGATGTAAGGCACAAACACCGACGCCCCTTCCAAATGCACCACGGGAATGTTGAAAAAGCCTTGAATCGCGCCTGCGTGCAGGTCGAGGGTCATAATTTGGTCAATCCCCGCCGCCATGAGCAAATCGGCTACCAACTTGGCCGCAATCGGCACTCTGGGCTTGTCTTTACGGTCTTGGCGCGCGTACCCAAAATACGGAATCACGGCCGTAATCTCGTGCGTAGAAGCGCGTTTGGCGGCATCAATCATCATCAAAAGCTCCATCAGGTTGTCGGAGGGGGCAAAGGTAGATTGTATCAGATAGACATCGCACCCACGGATGGACTCCTCAAAACTGGGCGATAACTCTCCGTCACTAAAAATGCGGAGCGTGTAGCCGCCCAATTCGCGCCCGTAATGGCGGGCAATTTTCTCGGCCAAATACCGTGAACTCGTACCTGAGAATATTTTAATGGGATTGAAAGAGGCCATGCCTTTTTAGAAAATTTTCGCAAAAGTACGGTTTTTTTTCAAGAAAAGGGGATTTGACTTGGGTTATTTGTGAACAACCCGCAGAAATTGACGCGGATTTAATAGGTCGTCATGCCTGCGGGGGCGTTGAAGAAGCCCGTGGGCTTGCGCACGCTGTATTGCGTAAAGTCTTGGTTGGCGTCCAATCCCAGTCCATTGATGCGCTCACCCGAACTGAGGCTTTCGATAGTGACCCGCTTGTCGGTATAAATCTTTTGGGTATTGGGGTCCCACGTGAGTTCGTCGGAGAGGAGTCGTTCCTGTTTTTGGGTATTGACCACCTTCACATTGCCTTTTACTTTGTACAAACCCGTACTAAACACATACCGCGCCGAATCTGAGCGGAGGGTAGTAATCACTTGACCACCTGGACTGTAAAACTCCACCAAAACGGGTTTGGGGAAAATCTTGTCTTGGGAAGGAAGTTGGATTTGTTTGGACGTGGTGACGCGCACTTTGAGCAAAGCCGCCTCACTGTAAAGCATTTCTATTTTTTCGGCTTCTTCGAGCGGACCTTTGTAAGGAATAAAAACTTTTGCGTTTTTGTCTTCTTCGCAAGAGAGTAAGAAAAGTGCCATGAAGGGTAAAAAAAGGTACTTACCCCAAAAACAAACGGGAGACAAAAATTTGCCTCCCATTTGCATCTTTACAGATGTTGTATTAACCCACCTTAACATCTTGCGTGCAAAGATATACGTCGAGGCGTTGTTATGCAACAATAATTGATTTTTTTGAGGATTTTTTTTCATTTTTCTTAGCATAAATCACTCGTGGCACGACTATTC
>JALOLW010000272.1 GCA_025455795.1 Spirosomataceae bacterium | reverse complement strand
GTCCAGACATTGACATGCACGAGTTGGTCGCCACGTCCGTAGCCGTTCAACTCCTTGATACCCTTGCCTTTGAGTCTCAAAATCTTGCCACTCTGCGTTCCTGCTTCGATGGGTACGCGGGCTTTGCCGTCGAGGGTAGGCACTTCGATATTGGTACCGAGGGCGGCGTCGGCAAAATTGAGGTACAAGTCAAAGACTAAGTTGTTGCCGTCGCGTTTGAGAAGTTCGTGTTCTTCTTCTTCGACCAAAATGAGCAAGTCACCCGCTACGCCTCCGCGTGGGGGTACGTTGCCTTTGCCCGACATCGAAAGCTGCATTCCTTCGGCTACGCCGCCAGGCACTTTGATAGAGATGAGGTCGTCTTCGAGCAAGCGTCCCTCTCCCGCACAAACGTCACAGCGGTCGCTGATGATTTTGCCCTCACCGTTACAAGTGGGGCAGGTGTTAGTCGAGACCATCTGACCAAGCATGGTTTGCACCACTTTGCGTGTTTGGCCAGTTCCGTTGCACGTATGACAAGTTTTGAGCGCGGTACCGTTTTTGGCACCGTTGCCACCGCAGGTGTTACAACTGACGTGGCGTTTTACTTTGATTTTCTTTTCAACGCCCTCTGCTACTTCTTGAAGGTTGAGTTTGAGCTTGATACGCAGGTCTGACCCGCGCCGTACCCGACGGCCGCTACCGCCACCGCTTCTTCCAAAAATATCGCCGAAGGGAGAAGAATCGCCAAAAATATCACCAAACTGCGAGAAAATATCGTTCATGTCGAAGCCTTGCGCTCCGCCAAAACCACCTGCACCCCCCATGCCTGCGTGACCAAATCGGTCGTACTGGGCGCGCTTTTGGGCATCGCTCAATACACTGTACGCCTCAGCAGCTTCTTTAAATTTTTCTTCGGCGGTAGCATCTCCAGGGTTTTTGTCAGGGTGATACTTGATGGCCATCTGCCGATACGCCTTCTTGATTTCATCTTCGGTGGCCGACTTACCGACCCCCAAAATTTCATAAAAATCTCTTTTCTGTGACATTGTTTGTCAATTTGTGATTTCTTAGCTTCCTACGACTACTTTGGCGTAGCGGATTACTTTTTCGTTGAGCAAATAGCCCTTTTCTACTTCGTCTATGACTTTGTTTTTGAGGTCTTCGGAGGGGGCGGGAAACTGCGCGATGGACTCGTGCAAATCAGCATCAAAACTTTCGCCTTTTGACAGCATCGGTTTGAGTCCTTTTTGTTCGAGCGTTTTAGAAAATTTATGATAAATCAATCCTACGCCTTCTTTGAGTGGTTCGATTTCGGTGACGGTTTCAAACGAACCCATGGCCCGCTCGAAATCGTCCAAAACGGGCAGGACGGCCTTCATCAAATCTTCGTTGGCAGTAGAGATAATATCCAGCTTTTCTTTGGCTGTACGGCGACGAAAGTTCTCAAAATCAGCATATAAGCGCAGGTATTTGTCTTTCAGTTCGGCTACTTCGATGTAGAGTTTATCGGTTTCGGAGACTTCGACGGCTTCCTGTGACTCCACTTCTGGGGTAGTTGTTTCGGTGGCTACTGTGGTGTGGTCTTCGTCGTTGGCGATAGTTGCTTGTGGCTCAGTATTCATGTCGCTTTGGCGTGTTTTCTCAAAAATATAGGGAAATAATGTTGCCGCAAAGATGGGCAATTATTTTGCCAATGCCGCTACTACTGACAGATTGACAGGGTTTTGAGTCTAAAAAGTGATAAAATGCTGAGACCTTCCCCCAACAAAAAAGCGAGTAAGACTTCTCTCACTCGCTTTGTGTAACTACCTGTTACAGGGCTATTTCCTTTCGTTTTTTTGTAAAATGTCCTCAATTTTCTCAATACTTTCCCCCGTTATGACGCGGATAAGATCGAGGCCAATGCCGTTGTCAAAGGCATTTAAAATCGTCTTTTCGATACCTTTTTCAGTGCCTTCGGCACGGCCTTTTTCAATACCTTTTTCGATGCCTTCGGCGATACCTCGTTGGAAGCCTTCTTGGATTAATTCGTCGTAAATGCTCATGACTTTGTTGGGAAAAGGTGCTGGTAATATTTTGATAGATTCTTCCAACTTGTCGTGAATATTATTGACTGGTTTAGGCATTTGTAGGAGATGTTTTTGGAAGCGAATTTCCCCAAAAATGGAGCAAATGACAGACTGCATCTACTACGCCCTGATGAGCAGTTTGGAGAGCTTCGTCTAAGGTCATGGGGCGGGAGATGATGGAAGTGGCGTAAGCCAAACCCAACTGCTGCAAGTCTTGTGGTGAGGCCAACAATGCCCCGCATATCGCTACCGTAGGCACGCCGTGTCGCCTGCCCGCTTGTACAATACCCGCAATCAGTTTTCCTTGTAACGTTTGGTGATCTATCTTCCCTTCTCCGGTCAAAATGAGGTCGGCATTGGTGAGATGCTGCTCAAAATGTGTCTGTTCCATCACGATACTGACACCTTCTTTGAGGGCGGCATTCAAGAAAAATAAAGCCCCAAACCCCAGTCCGCCCGCCGCGCCCGCCCCCGCAACGTTGGCCAAATCTTTGCCAAAATCGCGTTTGATAACGTCGGCCAAATGTTGAAGGCCGCTGTCCAGAATTTCCACCATTTGGGGTGTAGCCCCTTTTTGGGGGCCGTAAATATGCGATGCGCCCATTGGCCCGCAAAGGGGGGCGTTGACATCGCAAGCCACTTCCACGTTGATGTCAAGCGAAGTAGCAGGAGGAATGATTTTTTCGATTTGGAATAAATACTCGGCAGTAGGTGGGATTTCATGCCCCAAAGCATTCAAAAACTGCCAACCCAACGCCGCTGCCATACCGATACCGCCGTCGTTGGTGGCACTGCCGCCAATCCCCAATACAATGTGTGATGCCCCTTGCGCGGCAGCGGCTTGGATAAGTTGGCCTGTGCCGTAAGTGGTGGTTTTGAGGGGGTTACGCTCGTGATTTTGGAGCAGTGTAGCCCCAGAGGCCGAAGCCATTTCGATAAAAGCCGTCGTTTTATTGGCCGATAGCCCGTATTGCGCTTCTACGGCGCGACCGAGCGGGTCGGCTACGGTGGTACGGTGCATTTGACCGCCTGAGTTGGTGGTGAGGATTGCGGCAGTACCTTCGCCGCCGTCGGCCATTGGGAGTGATACAATTTCAGCTTCGGGATGCACTTGTCTGATGCCCTCGCTCATGGCTTGGCAGACTTCTAAGGCGGTGAGTGAGCCGCGAAATTTGTCGGGGGCAAGGACGATTTTCATTAGGCTCGTTTGGATGCAACGCGACGTTGGGTAAACCACAAAAACACGACTACAAGGCTCAAAAGATAGACGACATTGCGCGAGTCTATGAGGCCACGGCCCAAATCGGCGTACTGCCCATCCAACGAAATCCAAGTCAGCGGATAAGCGATTGTTCCCCAAAAATCCAACCTTGCGACGGCCCCAATGCCCACGTATAACAGAAAACACACAAAAACGCCCACCACAAACGCCACGATTTGATTGTCGGTAAGCGACGACGCCCACACGCCTACGGCTACAAACACCGCCCCCAGCAACACGAGTCCTACGTAAGACCCTACCACCGCACCCGTGTCAATGTTGCCGACGGGATTGCCCAGTTGATAAATCGAATAAAAGTAAAGCAGCGTGGGCAGGAGCGTAATGAGTACCAACGCCCAGTTGGCCAGAAATTTCCCGACGACCAACTGCCAGTCACTCAGCGGCTTGGTGAGCAGAAGCTCTATCGTCCCCGTCCGTACTTCCTCGGCTACCGAGCGCATGGTGATGGCGGGAATCAAAAACAAAAACACGTAGGGGGTAAGCGAAAAAAACGTACCCATATCGGCGTAGCCGTAGTTGAGGACGTTGGTGTCGGGAAACACCCACATCAGTAGCCCAATCGCCGTCAGAAACACCGCCATGACGATATAAGCCACCAATGAGCTAAAAAATGAATTGATTTCTTTTTGAAAAATAGCAAACACGTCTTTTTTGCGTTTGGGAAGTTTGAGTTGTTTGGGGAGTTTGGAAAGTTTTGTCATTCCGACGACAGGAGGAATCTATGCCTACTGCAAACTGCCTATGCCTACTGTTTTATCACCTACTCCAACTCAAACGGTTTGTCTTTTTTCATAATGGCCGAAATAATGAGAGAGATGATAAAGCCAATGATAATAGCTCCCAAAATAACAAATATAAAAGTGATGGCAGGGGAGCTAAATTTAGCAGACATTTCCATTGCTGCGTCAATTTGAGCATCGTCCATACCACGTTCTTCCAACTGTTCGCGGGTTTTATCCAAAATTTGTTGGCGCAATGTCGTATCTATGAACTCATTGTAAATATAGTTGTAAAAAGCACCCATGAGCCCTGATACTGCCGACATCATCGTGCCGATACCGAGTCCTTGACTATAACTCATAAAGCCGCCATTGTCTTCCTTAAACTCTTTCATGGCAAGGTACATCACGACGATCGAAATAATCATCCCAAACCAAGCCAGAGCAGTATTAGCGGCTTGACCCGTAACGTACAAAATAGTGGTATAAACAATAGAAGCGACCCCAGTGATAAGGCCAAATTTGAGGGCTGTCCGTGCAGTAGTAGGTTGTTGTTCCATGATATTTAGATTTTAGGGATTGATTAGATTTTAGAGATATGGCTTGTGGGTAGATTTGACAACTTTACAAAATGTTGCGCCGTAGAAAGTTGTCAAATCTCAACTCAGATTAGCGAATCACTTTGCTCCGTGCGCGGTCGCGCCATTGTACAATGTCGGCATCTTTGTTTCGGGTAAACCACGCGGCTTTGTCAAAAGCCAAGAATGCTTCTTCAAATTCGCCCAAAGTAAAGTGTATTTTTCCTTTTTCCAAAAGCACATCGGGTAAATTCAATTCAAAAGCTAACGCTTGGTTGAAATTGTAAAGTGCTGTGTGGAGGTTATCGTCGGCCAACTGACACTTGCCCCGATACGCATACACTAATGCAGATTTGGGGTATTCTTTCATTTTTTGGTCAAAATAATGCATTGCTTCGGCGTATTTTCTTGCCTCATAAAGTGCGATGCCTTCTTTGAAACGCGCACGGTCTTTTTCTACAACCGTCTGATGGTCAGTAGTATAATATTTGAGCAAAAAGTACCCAATCAACAGCGGTATGACAATAATCGCATCCAAAAAGCCCATTTTTTATGCTATATTTTTCTTTTCAATTCAAAACTTTGCCCCAAATACACCCGTCGCACCTGCGGGTCGGCGGCGAGTTCTTCGGGTGTGCCTTGTTTGAGAATTTTGCCCTCAAAAAGCAGGTAGGCGCGGTCGGTGATGGAGAGTGTTTCGGCCACGTTGTGGTCGGTGATGAGGATACCGATATTGCGATATTTCAATTTAGCCACAATGCTCTGAATATCTTCCACCGCGATAGGGTCCACCCCTGCAAACGGCTCATCCAGCAAAATAAACTTGGGGTCAACGGCCAAGCAACGGGCGATTTCGGTGCGCCGCCGCTCCCCACCCGACAGCACCATACCTTTGTTTTTGCGGACGTGCGTGAGGCTGAACTCCTCCAGCAGTTCCTCACATTTGGCTTTTTGGTCGGCTTTGGAGAGGGTGGTCATTTCGAGTACAGCCATCACGTTTTCCTCGACCGTCAGCGACCGAAACACCGACGCTTCCTGCGCCAAATAGCCCACCCCCAGCCGCGCCCGCTTCCCACGATTTCGCCCTGCGCTACTTGATAGCTCACGTGGTCGTTGACGAGCCGCGAGCCGTATTTTTTGATAAGATTTTCGGTTCTGAGTATCATTTTCTTCAAAATTTCACATCCTTCAAATACAACTGTAACGTGGTTTGGTCGCGGAATGTGTTTTCTTCGATGGTGTAGGCGATCGAAAACGGCTTGCCACTTACCAACTGCGGGTACAGATACGACATCCCAAACCCTACCGCCGTAAACTTCACTGCCCCTTGCGGCGTGGGCTGATAGACCTCCAATTTGAGGTGTTTTTCTTTCATAATCGTAGGCGTGCCTGTCATCTGCACCCCGTGCGTGGCAAACACGGGCGTCATATTGGCAGGCCCAAAAGGCGACATTTGCTTGACAATGCCAAAAAACTTCGGATTGATAGCTGCCAACTCCAAGTCCATGTCAATATCAATCAAGGGCGTGAGCTGCTCAGGTTGGATATTCTGCCGCACGATTTCGTCAAACTTCAGCCGAAACGCAGGTACATTTTCGACGGGCAGCGACAGCCCCGCTGCAAACGTATGCCCTCCAAACTGCTCCAACAAATCTGAACACGCCTCAATGGCATCATAGACATCAAAACCAGGCACCGAGCGTGCCGAACCAGCCGCTTTGCCGTGAGAGTTGGTCAAAATGATGGTAGGGCGGTGAAAATGCTCAATACAGCGACTCGCCACAATACCCACTACGCCTTTGTGCCAGTCTTCTTTGTAGAGGACGGTACTATTGGCGTGGCGCATCCATTCGTCGTCGCGTATCATACTGAGGGCTTCGTCGGTGATGCTCGTGTCGAACGTGCGCCGCTCGCTATTGTGCTTGTTGATGTCTTCGGCAAACGCTTTGGCTTCCTCCTCATTGTCAGACAGTAGTAGTTTTACGGCGGCTTTGGCGTGAGCAATGCGCCCTGCGGCATTGATGCGTGGTGCAAGGCCAAAGACCACGTTGGTCACGTCTAAGTCTGACTTAAATCCTGCCACTTCGATGAGGGCTTTGAGGCCGATACGTTGGCGGGTGTTGAGGCGTTGGAGGCCAAAAGTAGCCAAGACGCGGTTTTCGCCAGTGATGTGTACAATGTCGGCAGCAATGCTCACCACGAGCAGGTCGAGTTCTTGAAGTAGCGTCGCTTCATCGCCAAAACCCTGACTACAAAGGGCTTGGAGGAGTTTGAAGCCCACCCCGCAGCCCGTAAGTTCTTTGTACGGATAGGCGCAGTCTTCGCGCTTGGGGTCGAGTACCGCCACCGCAGGCGGGAAATGCGCGTGGTCGGGGCGGTGGTGGTCGCATATCACAAAATCAATGCCGCGCGTTTGGGCGGCGGCCACTTTATCAGCCGACTTGATGCCGCAGTCGAGTGTCACAATGAGCGTGAAGCCATTGTCGGCGGCGTAGTCTATGCCTTGCCACGACACGCCGTAGCCTTCAGCATAGCGGTCGGGAATGTAGTATTCTAAATGCGGGTAGTATTTTTTGAGAAAGCCATAAAACACCGATACCGACGTAGCCCCGTCCACGTCGTAGTCACCATACACCAAGATTTTTTCCTGATGCTCAAAGGCTTGCAGTAGTCGCGCCACGGCTTTGTCCATGTCTTGCATCAGGAAAGGGTCGTGAAGGTGGGTGAGCGAGGGGCGAAAAAACGCTTTGGCTTCGTCGAAAGTAGTGATGTCGCGCTGTACCAGCAATTGCCCCAGAAAAGGATTGACGTTGATGGCTTGGGCAAGGGCTTGGGCTTGGGTAAGTTGGCTTTCAGAAAGCGGTTTGCGGTATATCCAGCGTTTGGTTGTCATGTTGCAAAATAACAAAAA
>JALOLW010000271.1 GCA_025455795.1 Spirosomataceae bacterium | reverse complement strand
GACGCCCTGATCCTTCGCGGTGATCGACCCCACACCGCGGTACGTGAACTTCTGCACCCAATCGGGCGAATGGTCGGCAAATGGGAAATACCATTACAAGTTTGCAAACCCCAGCAAAGGAACTAATACATTCACTATCAATAATATCCCTGCGGGCACTTATGCGGTTGCCATTTTTCAAGATAAAAACGGGAACGGGAAATTGGATGAAAATATGTTTGGGGCGCCCAAAGAGCCATTTGCCTTTTCAAACAACATAGTGCCTAAATTCTCAACACCCAAATTTGACGAATGTAGATTTCAATTCAGAGCGGAGGGCCAAGTGCTAACCATCAATCTTTTAAACTGAAAGCTATGGTAACCTTCATAGAAACAATTCGTGATAAAAACGCCATGCTGTTTTATTACGGCTTAATCATGCTTGCAGGAGCCATTGTTACGGCTGTTCTAAGCCAAACCACCACTACACAAGTAATGGGCGTGAATGCCTACATAAAGCCCATGAAGTTTTATTTATCGGGCTTTATCTTGGCTTGGACAATGGGCTACTTCATGCAATACTTAGACAACCAAAAGCAAGTAAGCATTTATAATTGGGTGTATGTAATCACCATCAGTTATGAATTATTAGCCATTACTTGGCAAGCGGCATTGGGAAAGCAATCGCACTTCAATAAAGATACCACCTTTGATACTGTGGTATTTCATTTGATGGGTTTGATGATAACCATCGTAACACTTTGGACGGCTTATATTGGCTATCTGTTTTTTGTTCAAAAAGAATTTGCCACCAGCATGATTTTGGTTTGGTCAATTCGCTTGGGTTTGATTATGACAGCCCTATTCGCTTTCGAGGGTGGTGTCATGGCTGCCCTATTGCGGCATAGCGTAGGTGGTGCTGATGGTGGGGCGGGTATTCCAGTGGTGAATTGGAGCAAACAACATGGAGATTTAAGGGTGGCACACTTTTTTGGTATTCATGCCTTGCAAATTATCCCAATACTCTCCATGTTATTGGCTAAAAGTGTTCAGCACGTTTTCATCATTTCCATTGTGTTCTTTCTGCTTGTTACATACACGTTGGTTCAGGCGTTTTTGGGAAAAGCCTTCCTGAACATCTAAATTTCTTAATCGTGAAGGCATTAACAGAACAACAAATGGTTGAAAAAGCAAAACGAGTTATTGGGTTTAAAGTACACTTGATAATTTTTGTTTTGCTTTTACCAGTTAATTGGATAGTCTGGTGTTTCAATAAAACAAACTACGTATGGCCTATTTGGCCTACCTTGGGTTGGTCATTAGGGGTGTTTTTTCATTGGTTGGGTGCGTTTCATATTGACAGATTTTTCCAATATACACAAGCGTACGAAATGCACTTGAACAGAGTGCTGAAAGCAAAACAACAACGAATAAAAAATAGTAGAAATGAAAAATGATTGTTTACATTAATCCCAACTTATGTGAAAAGTATTGACCAGCTTACTCCGTTGCGTTTCATTTCCACATTCCTTACTTCCCTATCGTTTTGACCAGTGTTCCCTGCTGCACGACGTCAGTGGCGTTGAGTTGGTTCAATATCTCCAAGTCCTTTAATTTGGCTTGGGGCATTCCGAAGCCGCGCATCACCTCGGCAAAAGTAGCCGTGCGATTGACCGTGCGGATACGAATACGGTCGGGCTTGCGATTGAGTTTCTCGGGGTCGGTGAGTTGTCTAAAATTCTCCCCTACGCCCCGAAAAGTGGGGAAATAGGTCATAAAAGTATTGGCGTAAGAAAGACCGTGCATGACCAAAATCGAACCGCCGTACTGATAAAACCACGACACCAATTGTACCACTTTGTTGGGGTCTTGGGCTTGTTGTTGCTGAGGTTGGCCTTGTTGTTGTTGCTGCTGAATCTGCGACACCATCACCAGCGCGGGAATGTTATTGACGGTCGTTACTTTACTTTCGCTTACTTTGAGGCTCATTTTTTCGGCGGTGGTTCGTGCCGCTTCTTCGAGCGACTGCCCCTGTGCCAGCGTCAATATCATCATGGCTTTACCCTCTTTTTCAGCCATTTGAAACTGAATCGGTGAGTTTTCGGTGGCCCAGTTGGTAGGCACAGGAAACTGAAACTTTAAGTCGGGGTGGTAAAACATGTTGTTTTCGACAAAACCCTGCTTGGGGTCGTCGCCATAAACGATGCCTTCAATCATTTTCAAATAGCTATCGCGCTCCACAGCGTAGTTGCCGGGGTTGGCCGTTTGGTAGGCTTCGGCCATCTGCTTCACGCGCACGAGGCGGTCGCCGGGGTCAGGGTGCGTGGACATAAACGTCGGAATCTGCTGACCGCTTTTGTCAGAAATACGTTTGATAGTGCCAAAAAACCGTGACATTTCGCGGGCGTCGTAGCCTACTTTGCTCGAATAATTGACCCCAATCTCGTCGGATTCTGACTCGTGGGCGCGGCTATAGCCCAGCAGTGCCATCTGCAATCCCTGCATGGCTGCTTCGGTGAGTTGGCCTGATTTGTCCAAGAAAATAGAACCTAAAATCACCGCGCCCGTACCAAATATCTGCGAACTCTGCTGCCGGGCCGAGTGCCGGGCTGTCACGTGTCCGATTTCGTGTCCCAACACGCCCATAAACTCGGCGGTGTTGTTGAAGTGCGCCATGATGCCCCGCGTAAAATACACGTAGCCACCAGGTACTGCGAAGGCATTGACCACGGGTGAGTCCACGATGTTGAACTGATACGGCAGGTTGGGGCGGTGAGAAATAGCCGCCATCGCCTTGCCTTTTTCGTTGATGAACGTATTGAGTTTGGCATCGTCATAAATGCCCATCGTAGCCACAATCGAAGGGTGCGACTGCGCCCCGAGCGCGATTTCCTGCTCTTCGGACATCAAAATTATCTCTTTCTTGCCCGTAACAGGGTTGCGCGAGCAGCTTTGCAGGCCGAGTGCCCCCACGCACGCCAACGCTACGAAAAAGTGTTTGGTCTTGTTCATGGTTTGAATTATTGGTTTGTCTGATTTGACACAAAGTTTGAGAAAAGTAACGAAATTTTAAAGAAACATACAAAAACAAACACTTTTGATGCTGGCGCGAGCATCCCGCTCGTGCCTACTCTTTCAAGGTCTCTGACCTTGCGCCACGCCACCACTCTCTGCTCCACATTCGCTCAAACTGCCAACCTTTGGCCCGAAGCAAAAGCGGCCAGTAAGCGTGGGTTTCTTTGGCCGAAATCGCCTGTTGGTACAGTTCATCATCGGTCAAAATCAGGCTTTCGTATTGCACTTCATTTTTGACGGTCAAATCGGCGAAGGGCAGTTCTTCGACAATAGTTTTCAGTTTGAGGTTTACTGTTTGAGGTTGGTCTTGTTTTGAACCAACCATAAACCGTAAACGCTCAACCATTTTAACTTTCAAACTACCCCTACTTCGGGGATTTTCTGACGGGTAGGGCTTGGGGCGATAGCGGCCTTCCGACACCTCGAGGGCGTATTGGAGATAGACTTTGAGGAGTTTGGGGCCTGCGTGGAGGCTGTCTTCTACGTGCAGTTGGTCGGGCCAAATACTCGTCACCACATATACCTGTTCGCGGGCGCGGGTCACAGCCACGTTGAGGCGGTTCTCGCCACCTTGCGCGTTCAAACTCCCAAACTGCGCCCGCAGTCTGCCGCGTGCGTCGGGCGCGTAGCCCACCGAAAAAATGATGATGTCGCACTCATCTCCCTGCACATTTTCGATGTTTTTCGCCCCCCACCCCCCGATGGGGGAGTTTTTTTGTAACCAATTATCTTCTTTTCTATTATAAAAATATTGTTCTATCAGTTGTTGTTGGGGGTGGTTGAACGTGACCACGCCGATGCTTTTGTGGGGCTGCGTAGCCTGAAGCTGCTGAATCAGTTCGTGGACTTTCTGGGCCTCAACGTCGTTGCGGTTGTTTTCCCAAACTCCCTCTACTTTGACGTAACGGATAGCTGGTTGGTGGCGATTCATTTCCTGAAAATCGGGCAAGAGTTGAAGTTTGTTTCGGTAAAAATGCTGATTAGAAAAATCAATCAAGTCCAAAGACCGACTCCGATAATGCCCTTGCAGGGAGGTTTCGGGCAGCAATCTTTTGGCCAAATCCAACAGTGACTCTACTTCAATTTCGGGCTTTTCGTCCTCATTTTCAGCCTCGTAGCGCACTCGGTAGAGGTCGTAGGGCGTGAGTTGTTTGCTGTCGCCCACCACCACCACCTGCTTGCCACGATACATGGCAGGGATACCGTACTCGGCGTAGCACTGCGAGGCTTCGTCGAAAATCACCAAATCAAACAGCCCATGTGAGAGTGGAAACACCGCCGACACCGTTTCGGGCGACGCCAACCAACACGGCACCAAGCGAAATACCTCTTCGGCATGTTGCTCCATGAGTTTTCGCACGGGCCAAATCTTCCGTTTTTTGGTGACTTGGTGCTGCACATCGCGGTACGTGACGCGGTTTTGGAGGCGATTAAATTCCACGTCTTTGTAGGTTTGTTCGCGCAGTTGCACGCCCAAAATCTCCCGGCTCAACGCCTGTTTTTGTTGAATAGCCTCCTGCAATTCTTCCTCCAACTGGCTGATTTTCAGCGAAGAAACTGCCCGCAGAATAGGATATTTTTCTTCCAAATGCTGCAGCCATGCCAAGCGCAAAGAGTTCAAGAAGGTTTGAGAGTAATCGAATGGCAAAAATCCCCCCTCCTTGTCAAGGAGAGGACGGTACGCCGCGCGGGCAGGGGTGAGGTTAAACGACAAAAAATCACCCACAACCGATTGTTCTACTTCCGTAAAACTTTCCCGCAACTTATCAAACTCCACCAACGCATCAAAGTCACGGTCGAGGGTTGCCACAAAGGGCGTGAGGTCGTCGGTGTTGCTAAGAACAGCAATCTGATTGTCAGTAAGATACCGTCGCCAGTGTTGGTGTTTTTGGGCGGTTTGTTGGGCGAGGGTGAGCAGGTTTTTGACTTGTGCCAAAAAAGCATTCTGCGTTATTTGGGAAGTAGCCAACGGTTGAAGCCATGCCAATTCACGCCCCAACTGCCGCTGGGCTTGCTCGGCGTCCGACATGGCTTGTAGGAAACTTTGCAGCCGTACTTCGGTGGTGGTGGGGAGGTCGGTAAGGAGCGAAACGTCCAATTTTTGTTCCAATTCACGCAGGGCTGTTTCCCATTCTTGGCGGTTTTGGAGCAGGGTTTGGAGTTGGTACAAATCACTGATTTCGAGCGTCAAGCCATGGGGTTGAGCCAAGTTTTTGAAAAAATCTTTGTCTCCGTAAAACAGCCATTTGAGAGCTGATTTTCGGGCGGTAAGCAGGTCATTGAGTCGCTGTGTCACAGCCCCCAACTGCCCCGACCGAACCTCATCGCCGAGCATCCCCGCAAGCCGTAAACGACTCAAAACCTCCGACAATTCACGGTACCATTGGGTAGTTTTTCGGTCAAAAAAACCGTTCAACCTTTTCCCGAAAAAGCCCCAAACATCTTCATTTTCAAGTATTTGTAGCCAATCCTGTAATATATCCCGTTGTTGGTCAATCCTCAGAAAATGTGCGATTGTGTCCACACCCGACAAGGCTTCGGGTACGCGCTCGCGTAGCTGTGTAGTCCAAGTTTGTAGGTCAGCGAGGGTATTTTTGATGGTGGGTATTTCGGAAAAGCCCAAGTGGGCAAAACTTACGCGCTCGTGCCACGGGTGCGCGGGCGCAATGAGGGCTTGGTACTGCGCGTAGCGGCGGAGTTTTTGGAGAAAAAGCTCCAATTTTTCGTCAAATCGAAAAGATTTGAAATTGGAAACGGGAAAATGCGGCTTGTCGAGGTAACTCGTCAGGTACAATTCTTTGGGCGATAGCCCGCAGTCAGTATCATCGTAAAGTGCCGTCCGAAATTCTTCCAACTCCCTCACTGCCTGCTCAATGCTACGACTCACCTG
>JALOLW010000270.1 GCA_025455795.1 Spirosomataceae bacterium | reverse complement strand
GGGTTGGGGAACGGCCTTGGTTTATCCTACGTTTTTGGCAGTGATAGCACAAGTCGCCCCCCCCAGCCAACGCGCCGAAAGCATTGGTACGTTTCGGCTTTGGCGCGATTTGGGTTATGCTTTTGGTGCCATTGTTTCGGGTATGATTGCTGATGCGTGGAGCGTCCAATATGCTATCATATTCATTGGCGGCTTGACTATTTTTTCGTCGTTTATCATTCAGCGTAGAATGCCCGCCATGCCATAAAGTGGTGTATAAAATCAATGTATCCAATAATAAATCGGTCATGCGTTTAGAATTAGACAAACTTAGGTTGCATTTTGGGAATCTCTTTGAAGCAGCATTATTGCAAGAAATCACCCAGGTAGGAAATTACATGGAAGTACCCGAGGGTTATGCGCTGATGCGTCCAGGTGGGTATATTAGGTCTGTGCCTATCATTTTGAGTGGTTTGGTCAAAATCTCCCGCTCCGATGCCGACGGCAAAGAAGCGCTACTATACTATTTGGGAGGGCTTGACTCCTGCGCTATGTCGCTCACGTGCTGCCTCAGCAAACAACAAAGCGAAATCACGGCCATCACCGAAGAAAAAACCAAACTGATACTGATTCCCGTAGAAAAAGTGGGCGATTGGATGAGTCAATTTCCGACTTGGAAACAGTTTGTGTTTGCGACCTACCAAAAACGTTTTGAAGACCTGCTCGGGGCGATTGACCAAATCGCCTTCCGAAAACTCGACGAGCGACTGCTCAATCTCCTCAAAATCAAGTCCAAGCAGTGTAATTGTACGATTTTTTATGTAACCCACGAGGAACTGGCCAACGAGTTGGCAACCTCCCGCGAGGTAATATCTCGACTACTCAAACAGCTCGAAAAGATGGGAGAAGTAAAACTTTCGCGCAACAAAATCGAACTCGTCGGCAAGCACAAATCTTAAACAAAATAGGCTAAGTAGTATTGAGAAGATAGTATTGTGTATTGGGAATGGAATAATACACTCATTTTCAATGCTTTAATTTTGTATTTTTTGTCTCAATACTATAAACTAAATACGCTGTACTGCCTATGTAACAAATGTCACGGATTTGCCATTGTGACACTTCTACTTTTGTGATGTCATTTAACAAATCACATCGCAATGAACGCTACCGAAATCTTAGGTTTTTCTGCTTCTGTCCTCATTGGTGTTAGCCTAGGACTCATTGGCGGCGGAGGCAGTATTCTCACGCTTCCAGTTCTTGTCTATCTGCTGCACATCAACCCCGTGCTTTCGACCGCCTATTCGCTGTTTGTGGTCGGTACGACTTCGTTGGTGGGGTCTTTCAATTTTATGCGGAAGGGCTTGGTCAATTACAAAGCCGCCGTGGTCTTTGCCGTTCCGTCTTTTATCGCGGTTTTTTTGACGCGCAAATACCTCGTCCCCGCTATTCCAGAGGTGCTTTTCAGCGTAGGAGATTTTGAAGTCACCAAGAGCGTTGGCATCATGGTATTTTTTGCCCTTGTCATGCTGGCGGCTTCGTATTCGATGATCAAAAACAACAAAAAAGTCACTGCCGACGAATCCACCGAACTCTATTTCAACTATCCGCTGATTGCCCTCGAAGGCGGCGTAGTGGGTGTGCTGACGGGTATCGTGGGCGCGGGCGGCGGCTTTTTGATTATCCCCGCACTTGTACTCCTCGCCCGACTTCCGATGAAAATGGCTGTGGGGACATCGCTCCTCATTATCGCGGCCAAGTCGCTGATAGGCTTCATGGGTGATGTGTCCAACATCAGCGTCAATTGGTCGTTTTTGGTGGGTTTTACGGCACTTTCAGTGGTAGGTATCTTCTTGGGTAGCTATCTCTCGAAATACATCCCCGGCGACAAACTCAAAAAATCTTTTGGCTGGTTTGTCTTGGTCATGGGTATTTATATCATCGCCAAAGAGTTGTTGTGGTCGTGAAAAAAGTGACCACAATCAGTTGCTTGTGTGCTATATGTTACAGAAAAGCACGATTGTCACCTCTAATTTTGTCATCATCATTTTTTACAAATAAACCTTGTATCCAACTTCAACAAAAACAAATAATCATGAAAGTAGAACAAATTTACACGGGATGTTTGGCAGAAGCTGCCTACTACATTGAATCCGAAGGCGAAGTAGCTATCATTGACCCCCTGCGCGACACGAAACCGTTTATTGACCGCGCTGCTACCGACAACGCCGCCATCAAGTACGTTTTTGAGACCCACTTCCACGCCGATTTTGTGTCTGGACACTTGGATTTATCGGCTCAAACGGGCGCAACTATCGTTTTTGGCCCTTTGGCCAAACCCTCTTATCCCGCCCACATTGCCCAAGACAATGAGGATTTTAAACTCGGCAAAATTACCATCCGTGCCATTCATACGCCGGGCCACACCATGGAATCTACTTGCTATTTGCTCATTGACGAAAACGGCAAAGAAACGGGTATTTTCACGGGCGATACGCTCTTTATCGGCGATGTGGGCCGCCCTGACTTGGCGCAGCACGTCATCAGCGACTTGACCGAAGAGAAACTCGCGGGGCATCTTTACGAATCGCTTCGCAACAAAATCATGCCCCTGCCTGACGACCTCATCGTGTATCCAGGACACGGCGCAGGCTCGGCTTGTGGCAAAAAAATGAGCAAAGAAACCACTGACCTCTTGGGCAATCAAAAAGCCACCAACTACGCCCTCAATCCTGCCCTCACCAAAGAAGCATTTATCAAAGAAATCTTGACAGGGCTGGTAGCACCACCGAGCTATTTTCCTCACAATGTACTGATGAACATTCAAGGCTACGAAAGCCTCGACCAAGTGATGCAGCGGGGCAGTCAGGCGTTGTCGCCTCGGGCGTTTGATGCCGCCGCCAACGAAACCGCCGCCCTCGTGCTGGATGTACGCACGGCGCAGACTTTTGCCAAAGGTTTCTTGCCCAACGCCATCAATATCGGCCTCGACGGGCAGTTTGCTACTTGGGTGGGTACGCTCATTCCCGATTTGAAGCAGCCGATTTTGCTGGTGACAGAAGTCGGCCAAGAACAAGAAACCATCACGCGCTTGGCACGGGTGGGCTACGACCACTGCATCGGCTACTTAGAAGGTGGCTTTGAGGCGTGGAAAGACGCTGGCATGGAAACCGACCGCATCGAAAGTATTTCGGCAGAGACCTTTGCGGAGCGTTTTGCCCAAAATCCTTCGCTCAATGTATTGGATGTACGCAAGAAAAGTGAATACGATTCAGAACACGTAGTAGGCGTAGAAAACCTTGCGCTTGATTTTCTGAACGAAAATATGGCCCGCATCAATCCCGACCAAACGTACTACGTACACTGTGCAGGCGGCTACCGCTCTATGATTGCTCTTTCTATCCTAAAAGCGCGTGGGTTTGACAATTTGATAGACGTGGCGGGCGGTTTTGCGGCCATCAAAGCCACCCAAAAATTGACGCTGACCGACTACGTTTGTCCAACGACGCTTCTTTAAATTTTGTTCTTTCCCTTATTTTTACCGCCAAGACGCAAGGACGCTAAGTATTAGTACAAAAAACATAGCGTCCTTGCGTCTTGGCGGTTCAAAATACATGAAATAACTGCCACTTTCACTTTAAAACTTTACAACCATGTTTGGCCTATTCAAATCTAAAAAGAGTTACGAAAGCGTATCAGCCCGCGATTTCGATCAGTTTATGAGCGAGCATCCCAATACCATCTTGCTTGATGTACGCACGCCGGGTGAGTTTCGGCAAGAATCCATCAAGGGAGCGGTCAATATTGACATCATGAGTCCTGATTTTGCCAAAAAGATTGGTAAACTCGACAAAAGCAAGTCTTATTTGGTGTATTGCCGCAGTGGCAATCGTAGTGCCAGTGCCTGCAACGTCCTCTCGGCCAACGGCTTTAAATCGCTCTACAATTTGTCGGGCGGCATCATGAGCTATTCCTTCTAAACCCCCAATCAAAATGAAAGCACTACTTCAAACTTGGGATTTTATGCGTACTTTGCGGCTTGGCATGGCACTTTGGCTCATTTATGCCGCCGTAGATTCAGGGCAGTTTTTGTTGGGTATCTTAGGAGGACTCTTTGCTTTGCAAGCCCTCCTCAACGTGGGCTGTTGTGGGGCGGGAAGTTGTAGTTATACTCCTCGTCAATCTACCCAACGCGATAAATCGTCGCAAAGCCATTGTAATTCTTGACAAAACTCAATACATCATCATGGACATACAATCAGCGCAAAACAGCCCTTCAAAACCGCAAGCCAGTGGGATAGCCAAGTACCGATGGCCTGTCGTGGGCGTACTTTTGGGAGGTTTGGGCGGCTACTTTTATTGGAAAGAAATCGGCTGTCTCACAGGCACTTGCCCTTTACAATCACAATGGCAAACCATGATACCGTATGGCATGTTGATAGGCTATTGGGCAACAGATTTTATCAAACCTATTTTCAAAAAAACAAACCAATGAGCGGTTCAAGACAATCGTTTAGCGACATCATCAACAGCCAAACGCCCGTTTTGGTTGATTTTTTTGCCGAATGGTGCGGCCCCTGCAAAATGATATCGCCCATTCTCAAAGATTTTGCCCATCAAATGGGTGACAGAGTACGGGTCATCAAAATAGACGTGGACAAAAACCCCGCCGTGGCACAGCAATACCGCATTCAGGGTGTACCTACGCTCATGCTGTTTCAAAACGGTGCTATCAAGTGGCGGCAGCCGCGCATCGCCCAAAAAAACTGGACGGGTGTACGAATAAATGCAGGAAATTATTAACTTGCCCTAAAAAAGGCCATGGATACTCACAAAGCAACCGAGATATTACTTTCAAAAATAGCAGAATGGGAGAGTAAACCCAAAACAGATGGCTATGAGTACGAGAAGAGTTTCATTGAAGTAATGAGAGGACTTAACGAGGAGTTGTTCCAACTTAGTGTAGGGGAAGTATCAAGAGATAGAAACTAAAAAAAAAAGTCCAAACGCAATTAGGCAATATTTCGGTAGACAAAAGCCATGTTTTATGTCCTGTTGGGAGTTTCCGACAAAGTCCTTACTTACAAGAGACGGCATTGTTTTTAGGACAAAGTGAGGTTTTCATGGATGCCAGTGAACTTCTATGCCGTCTGTCGGGGGTCGTTTTGAGTGATAAACAGATAGAAAACCTTTGTCATCATTACGGGGGTGTCTTAGAGGATGAAGTCCTTGATAAGCAAGATGTTATTGTCGAAAAAGATGCGGATTTGACTTATGCTATGGTCGATGGTAGCTATGTGATGACTCGAATGGAAGGATGGAAAGAAGTCAAATTGGGTAGAGTCTTCAAAGCCACCGATAATTATGCCCTGAGCGAAAAACGCAATACCATCAAGACCTCTCACTATGTAGCTCATATAGGAGAATGTACTGATTTTTTGGAAAAGTTCAGTCCCAGTATAGCCCACCTTACAAGTTTGGTCTGCATCGCAGATGGAGCCGCTTGGTTTTGGAATTGGCTTCGAGATTATTATCCCCAAGCAGTCCAAATTCTGGACTTTTATCATGGCTATGAAAAAATATGTCAGTGGTCATTATCCAGATATAAAGATAAAACTCAAAGAGATTTGTTGAATAGTAATTTTAAAGAACTATTGCTCAATGACGAGATTGAAGAAGTTATCATTCAAATACAAAACACTGACTGTCAGGATGATAGCTTAGATAAAAAACAAACCTTACTGACTTATTTAGAAAATAATAAGGCTCGAATGACCTATAAAACATTCCTTCAAAAAGGGTATTTGATAGGCTCAGGAGCAATGGAATCGGCTCATCGCAACGTCATTCAACAGAGAATGAAGAGGGCAGGGCAAAGATGGACGATAAACGGTGGACAACAAGTCTTAAATCTAAGAACAAAATTTCTCAGTAATCAGTGGAATGACGTTACGAAATACCTCAAAAAGGCTGCATGACATAAA
>JALOLW010000269.1 GCA_025455795.1 Spirosomataceae bacterium | reverse complement strand
GATGGTGCAGTTAGGATATTTTTGGATGCCTTCAATTTCCCAAGTATCGTTGGCACCGTCGGCGTTGGGGGTAAAACCATTCGGGATTTTGAGTTCAATCACTTCCACGGTGACATCGGCCTCCACGACACAGCCCTCGCGGGTAGTGACCGTCAAAGTATAAATCGTAGTGCGGTCGGGGCTGGCTTGGGGGCGCGGAGCGGTGGCATCGTCGAGACCAGCACTCGGAAACCACCGTACCGTAGCGTCGGTTGGAATACCCGTTTTGATTTCGATACTTTCGCCTTTGAATACCGTCAGTTGCGCGGGAGAGCTTACTTTTGGCGGGGGCATTACCACGGCTGCTTGGGTTGTTTTGGCACTGCATCCTTCGGGGTTGGTGTAAGTATAAACTACAGGATAGCTGCCAGAGAAGGAAGGTTTTGGGACACAAAACGCCCCGAAATCACCCCGCGCCCCGTGAATGTGCCGCCTTTGGGCGAAGCGTTGAGCGTGACGGCCTGAATACCCGTACCGCAGAGCGGCGGAATAGAGTCAAAAGTCACGATGGGTGATTTTCGATAAACGACATTGAGCGTAGCCGAGCGGCTCGTGCAGCCCGTCGTGGTGTCTTTGACCATCACATAGTACCGCCCCGACTGACTCGGAAAATACTCCGCCCCGAAACCCCGCGTCGTAGGGGTGTCGTTGACGTACCAAACGTAGTCGTAGTAGGACTGTTTGGTCGTTGTGAGTTTGGTCGAATCGTCCGAACAAAAGTTAGCGTTGCCCACTACCATCGCCGTGGCAGTAGGAGGCATTACGACTTTGACCAACAGGCTGTCTTTGGCACTGCATTTGGTGGTGGCGTCGCTCACTTGGACCCGGTACAAGCCTGGAAATTTGACGCCTGAAAGCACGGCACTCCGATTTTTCAACGGTGCATTGTCAAACTCCCACTCGAAAGTGGCCGTTGCTCCTGCTGCCACGCTCAACTCCGTGCTGTCACCTTCGCAGAGGGGGAGCCTGCGCGCAGAAGTGATTTTGGCCGAAGCACCGCTTTTGTTCGTCACGATAGTGGTAGCGGTCGTGCTGTCGCTGGCGTTACAGCTTTGTATGCGTTTTTTGATAAGTAGATACGTGCCTTCTTCTTTGACCGACAATGTCACCTGATTGCCTCCTGCAACAGCCGCTCCGTTGCGTCGCCACTGGTAGTTCCATTGCGGACTTTCGTCGTTGGCTTTCAGGGTGAGGGAGTCGTTGGAGCAGCGTTGGACACTATTTATGTGGCCGCTTGGTAGCGTACCAAAAGTAACCGAAGGGGTCGCAGTTTTGATTTCGACCAGCACCGGAGGTAGTGTTTCGCTGATGCAGTCCACCACAATCACCTCAAAATCACGCCGCACTTCGCCAATTTTCTGATTGTTGCGGATTTCTTCGCAAAGCACCGAAACCGCAAACCGTCCGAGTTGATTGGGGATAAACGTAATTTTACCCGTTTTTGAATCTATTTGGCTGGTACTTCCCGCCACCCGCGTACTATCGAAGCCCGCGGCCCAGCGTGCGCGTGGATACGGGCCAGCGCGCGGGCGCGTGGGACTGGGCGTACCCGCGTCGGTAAATCCCGCCAATGGTGTCACGAGTGAATACCTCAGCTCGTCTTTGTCGGCGTCGGTTGCGCCCAAAGTCAATTCGTACAACTGCCCCCGACAGGCGTACTTGACCTCGGGTGTATTGAAAAGCGGCGCGTTGTTTTTGAGCGAAACAGCAGGAATTTCTAAATAAAACGTCAATCCAGCGTTGCGGGCGTTGGCGATGTTGGCCACAGTACCATTGCGACAGCACTGCTCCCAAGCCACGTAGTAGCCAGCGGGGTCGTTGTAAGTTGTAGCGGGCAAATTGACCGTATTGGTGTAGCGTATCATGGCGACTTGCACCGGTGAAGTACCTACACAACGGGCATTAATAAAAGGCAACGATTGGGTATTGTCGCGCGCGAGAATGAAGTCTGTGATGCGAGAATTGTCAGATTTTTTGAAAATCGAAACCGTTACTTGGTTTTCGATGACGGAGCCGTTGTCATTATATATAAGGTGCAGTGCCAAACTAAACTCGCCGTCACGAGTACCTGCTACCAACGACAGATTGCCACCCATGATGTGAGAAGCTACTGCCGATAGGCTCGTCACCCATACCAACCCCCAACCTAAAAGCCAGTGCTTCATGTTTTTAAATGCGTGAATGCTGAAATGCGTATTTTACTACGACAAATACCGTTCCAAACTTGCTCAAAAGGCCACGGAGTCGCCTACCTTGATGCCGTTTTTGTCGCAGTAGCCACCGATAACTTCTACTACGTACTGGGCGTTGGCAAACGACGGTAGGTTTTCTTCGGAGTACGGCTTGGCATTTTTTTGGATAGAAACGATTTTTTTGTTTTCATCCACATAAATAATATCCAAAGAAATCATCGTGTTTTTCATCCAAAAACCCTGAGGTTCGGCGCGTTCAAACACAAACAGCATCCCGACCGAATCGGCCATGTAGGGGCGAAACATCATTCCTTTTTGGCGGTCGGCGTCGTTTTCGGCAATTTCTACGTCTATTTTACGGAGCATTTGACCGTCCCGTACAAACCTCACCTCGCCCTCCTTGATGATGCCACTGTTTGTTGGGGATGTAAGTTCGGGCGTAGTCGCAGGGGCCGAATCTGCGATAATGTCGGGGGTATCGGTACGCTCTACGAGCAGCGGGCGCGCCAAATACAAGCCGCCCGCTATTACAAACACCCCCAGCAAGATGTACGAACTAATTTTTTTCATAAATCGTGTTTTTTTGCAAAACGATAACATCTTGATGGCTACCCCAACCACGTTCATAGTGGGCAATCATCCTTAAATCATCTTTTTTTGAAATATAATCAACAATCCAAGCGGGTTTGGTGACCGAAATGCCATAACCAGGTGTCAGCGGATAATCACTGTAACCGTAGCCGGTGAGGTCGTGCGTGAGTTTTATTTTCAAAATTCCCCTTCTGGCCAAATTGTACTGCAACGTATCTATATGGTGTCGCACATAGCGGCCATGAATCGTAAAGACCATGATACCGTTGTCTTTGAGGTGAGATTTGAAAAATTGCACCAAGGTATCAAAACGAGCTGCCGAAATATGCGTAAACAACGAGCCGCACCAAATCACGTCAAATTGTTTTTGGAGGTCAATCGAAAAGGCCGTATTGGACAAAAACGTATTGATACCAAACTGCTTCCCGCAAAACGCCAAGCAACTTTCAAATATCTCCGAGCCAGTAATACTTGCCTGTGGAAAAGTAACTCTAAGGTGGCGCAACACGCGCCCGTAGCCACAGGGGAAATCCAACAAATCGGCTACTTCATCAGGAGTACGATTGGTGAGAGCGAGCGCATCTTTGACGATTTTGGCGGCTTCCATACCTGTTCCTAAATAGTGCGCCATGGCCCAATAGTCGGGATCAGTACGACTAAACATATCGTCTTCATCTGCGATGGTCAAATCAATTTTCTGCCAGTAGCTGGCAGGCACAAATGGGTATCTTTCTGACAATAAGGCGTTTAATGATGGTGTAATCCCAGTCATATATTTGTTTTTAAGAGGGTTAGAACCACAAATAACGCATTTTTTGGCTAATCATCTTCTTCGAGAGCAAAAATAGCCTCTACGGGTTTGTCAAAATACCGCGCAATTTTTAGGGCCAAAGCCACCGAAGGTACGTATTTGGCGGCTTCGAGGGCGTTGATGGTCTGACGCGACACGCCCACGGCCTGCGCCAGGTCAGCCTGAGTGATGCGTTTGATGGCACGCTCTACGTGAACTGTATTTTTCATGCTGTGGCTCTCCTTTCCTCGAAATAAGGCTTGACATACACCAACCAATGGAAACGAAACAAAAACACCAACGGTGCTACGAGCATGTTCCAACTCAAAAATACGTAGAAATTGAGACTATACCCTGCCCACACTGCGAGCAAAAAGAAAAGTAGATGCCCATAAAACCCCCATAGCAGGGACTCTAAACGCACTTTTTCAATCCATTCGTCTTCTTGACGTTCTTTGGTAAAAGCGACCAAAAAGAAACTCATGGCCGTGAGTGTCAGCAAAATTTCACCCATGAAGTCTTGACTGGCAAACAAATCATCGGATTTACCTTCCATGACTACTTTGCTGGTCCATTGAAAAAACAGGTGCTTTCCGTTAAAAAAATTGAACAACCCGAATGATTCAGTCATATCAGCGATAAGTGATACGACAGTCATCACAAGGCAAGGGATAAAAATAAACCAACCGATACGCTTGAAGCGATTGGGCAAAAGTAGTTTGGTTTTCATGGCCGTTAATAAATTTGAGTAAAACGTTTGTTGAACGACACAAATGTAAAGTGTTTTTTACATTTAGCAAATATATTTTACAAAAAGTTGTATATTGTACTCTTTTAGCTAAATTTATCTGTCTTTTGAGACTTAAACAAAATCAGTGTTAGGATTTATTTTTGTTTAACTATTTTTAAATTAAATTACACAAAATGTTTTTTTGTATTTTTTTGATACAGATATACGTTTAAACGTTAAATACTGTGAAAATTTATAAATAATTGATTATTAATGGGTGTATTAGGTCTTCGCATTGAGAATAATACAATCCATTTTTGAAAAAATTTTTGTCAAAAGATTTGGAGCATTGTTGAAGTTGTGTTTAACTTTGACTCAACAAAACCTCAACAACAAGCCAAAAACCCCAAATCCATGACAGCTTTAGAATTCACATTCCACATCACCAAAGTCTCCAAGTCGTTGAAGCCCTTTGCCATGCGCCTTACCAAAGACAACGAAGACGCCAACGACCTCCTGCAAGACACGCTTATGAAAGCATTTTTGAATCGTGACAAGTATGCCGACGGCACCAACCTGAAAGCATGGCTTTACACGATTATGAAAAACACGTTTATCACCAACTATCAACGAATGATTAAAAAGAACACATTCATTGATACCAGCGACAACTTACACTTCATCAACTCAACCGAAAGCAGCACTGACAACGAAGCCTATTCGACCTTTGCGATGGACGACATCAACCGTGCTGTCAATCGCTTAGAAGACACCTACCGGACGCCTTTTATGATGCACTATCGCGGTTTCAAATACCACGAAATCGCCGAACGACTCCGCATCCCAATCGGTACCGTTAAAAACCGCATTCACATTGCGCGCAAAGAACTGAAAGATCAGTTGTACATGTACGCACACGCTTATTGAACAAAAGACATTGTGGGTTGAGACTATACCACACCATTGCTCAATACCCCAAAATTTGGTTTAGTTAAAAACATTAAAAAGAGGAAGGTTTTTTGAAAGGCTAATCGGTTTCCGATTAGTCTTTTTTGTTTTTTTGTGGGTTACTAATCTGTGCAACGAGCAATAATTGTAGGATTTGTAAACTATTGATTACATGGACAACCGGCTAAATTTAGGTTTTTGTAAAAATTAGGTTTTTTATTACATTTGTATATCATTCAAATAGCGCACCACAATGCACATTCAACACGTTTTGCATTACTTCGACAATGAGCAATTTTTGCAACAATATGGCTTGTCCAAGATAGGTATTTTTGGTTCAATCGCCAGAGGAGAAAGTGCCGATGATTTAGATTTATTGATTGACGCAGACCCCAAGTATTTTAAGAAGTGGTCAAAATTAAAAGAAAAAATTGAAACAGACTTGCAAATTCGGGTAGATATTATGTTTGAAAAATACGCCGATCCTATTATCCTTCATCGGGCAAAAAAAGATGTAATTTATGCAGCCCAGCATTAAAAATGATTTGGTTTATCTGCTCAGAATCCTCGAATCTATTGGTAAAATCCGTGTTTATACCGCTGATTTTACTGATGCGATTGATTTTTTTAGAGCCAATAATCAACAAAACTTCAATGCGTCATTGATGCTTCTCATTAATATAGGAGAGCAAAGTACGCGAGTAAGCGATGAGCTCAAATCTAAATACAGCACTATCAATTGGCTACAAATCAGAGGATTTCGTAACCGAATCGCGCATGATTACATCGGGATTGATAGGTTCATTACTTTTGACATCATTCAGCATGAACTCCCCATTCTGAAGGCCGAAATTGAGAATGTCATCCGCACTGAAATTTTGAGTAAAACTTTTGACAAAGAGGAATATGAATTAGCCAAACAAAGTGAATTTTATATCAATATAGACTATGATAGTATCGTATAGTAATAGTTGTTTTCTTGTGATTCATGTTAAATAGCCCCCCAACCGTATGTCCCCCAAACCCTTACTTAAAATCGCTTTATTGTCTTTTTGGGCTACCGCGCTTTTTGCCCAAACCATAGACGAAACCTACAACCAAAAAATCAAAGAA
>JALOLW010000268.1 GCA_025455795.1 Spirosomataceae bacterium | reverse complement strand
GTGTCGGGAGCAGTACCCAAATTGGTGTTGATGGTTGCGATTTGGGTAAAATCGGTGCCATTCAAGCCCGTTGCCCGCGAAAGGCGATACTGATACGGGCCAGTGAGTTCATTGGCTCTAAACGGTGGACGGGTCCAGCGTACCGTAATCACCCCGCGATTGGTACTCGTGGTGTCTATCGTTACGTTGGTCATGATGGGGGTCTGAGCGGGTAAGTCAGTACAACTTTCGTCGGAGAGAGGGCTGGTGCCACCTTGCGGCAATGAATAAACCACCCGAATACGATAGCTGTACTGTACACCTCGGCGCAGGCCGAGACCGCGGTTATCGTCGGTGAAAGTAAGCGTGCCGAGCGCAACACGTCCTATTTCGGTGTAGCCCAAGGCCACGGGGTCGCCGGGATTGGTACAGCCGCTAAACGTTCCTCCCGTGCAGCCTTCTTTGCGGTAAATGGCCATCTGTGCGCCTTCAGGTGAGCAAGCGTAAGCGTTCCAACTTAACACAATCCCAGGCAAGGCGGCCATCGAAGTGCGAGCCGACAAGCCGCGCGGTTTGGGGGCTACCACCCTAATGGCAAAAGTCTCAAATGAAGCCAACTGCTGTCGTCCTACGCTCGGGAAATCCTCGGCCTTGAATACCACATCGTAAGGTGCTTCGCGGGCGTGGTTGCAGTTGGTGAGCCACCGAAATGTTCCCACGGCAGGGGAGGCTTGGGGCTGGTTGGGCGTAAAAGTCGCAAACTCACGCGCAATGAGTGAGGGCTGAATCTGCTGCCCGTCGGGGGTGACGTTGAACACTCCCCCAAAAGCCGTTAATAAAATACGGTTATTGTCGGGGTCTTGAGCGCGCACAGTTTGGGTCACAGTTTGTCCTGCTTCCACGCATACTTCTCTCACAGGGTCAATGATAGGGCGGCGGTTCATGCCGTCGGCTACGATGATTTGCATGTCGCGTACTACTTCCCCGATTTTGACCCCGTCGCGCCACTCTTCTACGATGAAAGCCACGTTGTAAAGCCCCGGTTGTGAGGGTGCATCCCAGCAGAGGTTGCCGGTGCGCGGGTCAATCGTAAAAGTAGCAGGGGCATTTTGAAGTTCGTTGCGAGCAGAAGGATCTACGCCACGGGCAGGGTCGAGGTAGCCGTTTACGTTGCGATTGATACAAGTACCCGGGTCACCTTGTTTTGGAATAGACAGGCGGTACGCAAGGCTGTCGCCGTCGGCATCAAAAGCGGCGGGGTTGTGACAAAACTTCTGCCCAATACGCGCTGAATCCAGTGGTGGATTGAGCATGACGGGGGTACGATTGAGGCCCAAAGAGGCATTGATGACCAGCACCGTTTCGACATAAAAGGGCGTACCTACCGAGTTGCTCATGTTGCGTACTCCGTCGTTACGGTTTTCGATACCTACTGATACGACATACACCCCGGGAGAAGAAAATGAGAAAGTTTCACTGTATTCATTGATAGTGGTAGCAAGGGAGGCTGCGGTGCCAATATTTTGCCTTCTTGTTCTTTTAGCCAAGAGTGTCGTTCCCGACCCTCCCGTGAATGGCCTGATACAAAACGTAACATCTGCTTGCCCTTCGCTGGCCATGCGTCCGCCCTGCTCATCGTGATACGTAGTCAAAAGGATTCTATAGGTCAAATCGCGGTCAGAGATTCGGCTGGCGGTGATTTCGCCCGCTCGCACGTGGGTAGCGTAAGTGTAGTAGCTGCCTGTAAAGCAAATGATAAAGAAGAAAAGTCGAGCGATGGAGAGCCTCATAGTATCAGGGTAAAATAAGGAAAACTACGTCAAAAAGTTGCGGATGCAATAATCAGTTAAAAAACGAAATATTGCGCAGAATTGGTGTAAAAAATCAAAGATGAATTATTTGAGCTATTTGTCAAACAAAAAAAATACACATCTGGTTACAAAATCAACTGATTTCATCTATCGGTTTTTACCAAAAAAAAAGCCTTTGTCCTTTGTTTTACAAGCGTTTGAGGGCTACTTTTGACCGCACAATTTACTTATTCACCATTCACTAATTTACTAATTGTATATGTCTTGGATAACACAAACACTTACCAGTTCGATTGGAAAAAAGTTGGTAATGGCTCTCACGGGGCTGTTTCTGTGTACTTTTCTGCTCGTCCATATGGGGGGGAACTTGTCGCTTTTTAAAGGTGACAATGGCTTGGCGTTCAACACTTACGCTGTATTTATGACTACCAACCCTCTCATCAAAACCGTTTCGTACGGACTTTACGCGCTCATTTTGGTGCATGCCATTGAGGGGTTGCTGCTTGCTTACCAAAACCGCCAAGCGCGCGGTGCGCAGCAATATTACGTCACCAATGGCAAAGCCAATAGTTCATGGTTCTCGCGCAACATGGCCGTTTTGGGGACTGTTTTGTTGGTTTTCATCGTCGTCCATATGTCCAACTTTTGGTTTGAGTACAAATTTGGCTACGTACCTTACACGCAGTACGAGCAAAATATGGTGACGGGCGAAACTACTGCCACGCCGTATGAAGGACAGATTAATGGCAAAATGGAAGAATACGTAAGAGAAGATACCAACACCCGCGTCGTGATTGCAAAAGACCTGTATCGCAGCGTGATGGAGAGTTTCAAAAACCCTCTTTTAGTGCTTTTCTACGTGCTTTCAATGTTTGCCGTGTCGTTTCACTTGGTGCATGGTTTCAAGAGTGCCTTTCAAACGCTGGGCATCAATCACCCCAAATACAACCCACTGCTTCAGTTTTTGAGCGTTGGGCTGTTTGGCATCATCATTCCGATTGGTTTTGCGCTGATGCCGTTGTATTTTTTTCTTAAAACTCTGTAAACCAAGATGTTTATTACAAGTTATTGGTTGTTAGACGGTGTTATTTTTTGAAATGCAATTCTATAACCCAATAATTCAATAACTCAACAACCCAATCATTCAATATATGGCAACATCACCGAAATTAGACGCTAAAATTCCCGACGGGCAGCTCGAAAATAAGTGGACCAAATACCGCTCCACCGTCGCGCTCGTCAATCCCGCCAACAAGCGGAAATTGGAGATTATTGTGGTCGGCACAGGTTTGGCGGGGGCATCGGCGGCCGCTACTTTGGCCGAGTTAGGATACAGTGTCAAAGCCTTTTGTTTTCAAGATTCTGCGCGTCGAGCGCACTCTATTGCGGCACAGGGAGGCATCAATGCCGCCAAAAACTACCAAAACGATGGTGACTCGACCTACCGCTTGTTTTACGACACCATCAAGGGCGGTGACTACCGCGCCCGTGAGGCCAACGTCTATCGCTTGGCAGAGGTCTCGGCCAGTATCATTGACCAGTGCGTAGCGCAGGGCGTGCCTTTTGCGCGGGAGTACGGCGGCTTACTGTCCAACCGCTCCTTTGGTGGTACACAAGTACAGCGTACTTTTTATGCCGCAGGTCAAACAGGCCAGCAGTTGTTGTTGGGCGCGTACTCTGGCTTGCAGCGTCAAGTAGGTTTAGGTACGGTCAAAATGTACACCCGTCACGAAATGCTCGACGTGGTGGTAATAGACGGCAAATGCCGAGGCATCATCGCCAAAAACCTCGTTACGGGCGAATTGGAGCGTCACGCTGGCCATGCCGTACTGCTTTGTACGGGCGGGTATGGCAACGTATTCTATCTCTCCACCAATGCAATGGGGAGCAACGTAACAGCCGCTTGGAAAGCCCACAAAAAAGGTGCGTTCTTTGGCAATCCTTGCTTTACCCAAATCCACCCTACGTGTATTCCTGTATCGGGCGACCACCAATCAAAGCTCACGCTCATGTCGGAGTCTTTGCGTAATGATGGCCGTATCTGGGTACCCAAAAAACAAAATGATACCCGCCCCGCCAACCAAATCCCCGAAGACGAGCGCGACTACTATTTGGAGCGTCGCTATCCTGCTTTTGGCAACTTGGTGCCGCGCGATATTGCCTCTCGTGCCGCCAAAGAGCGTTGTGATGCGGGTTACGGTGTGGGTACTTCCAAAATGGCCGTTTACCTCGACTACGCCGCCGCCATTCAGCGTTATGGCAAAGCCGAAGTCAATAAACTCAATATCCACGATGCGTCTGCCGACAAAATCACCGAACTCGGCAAGGCGGTGGTGAAAGAAAAATACGGCAACCTTTTTGATATGTACAAGCAAATCACGGGCGAGGACCCCTACGAAGTGCCAATGCGTATCTATCCTGCCGTACACTATACCATGGGCGGGCTTTGGGTGGACTACAATTTGATGACTACCGTGCCAGGTTTGTACGCACTCGGCGAAGCCAATTTCTCCGACCACGGTGCCAACCGTCTCGGTGCCAGTGCCTTGATGCAAGGTTTGGCGGATGGGTATTTCGTAGTGCCTTACACGATTGGTGCTTATTTGGCCAACGAAATTCGTACCACGCACATTCCGACGGATTCACCCGAATTTGAGCAAGCCGAAAAACAAGTCAAAGAGCGTATCCAAAAACTGCTTTCTATCAAAGGCAAGCAATCGCCCGAGTCGTTTCACAAGCGTTTGGGCAAAATCATGTGGGACGAATGTGGCATGGCTCGCAACGAAGCGGGTCTCAAAAAAGCCATCGCCGACATCCAAGCCTTAAAGAAAGAGTTTTGGAGCGATGTGCGCGTCATGGGGGATGCCGACGAGTTCAACCCCGAACTTGACAAGGCGGGTCGCGTGGCCGACTTTATTGAGTTGGGCGAATTGATGTGCGTAGATGCCCTCAATCGTAACGAGTCTTGCGGTGGTCACTTCCGCGAAGAGTACCAGACCGAAGAAGGCGAAGCCCTCCGCGACGATGAAAACTATATGTACGTAGCCGCTTGGGAACACGCTGGCGAAAGTCAATGGACGCTTCACAAAGAAGACTTGGTTTATGACAACATCAAAATCGCACAACGCTCTTACAAATAAAAGTTATTGGTTATAAAGTTATTGGATCCTAGGTTAATTTTTATGTCTAACAAAATCCACTCATTTGAAGATTTAGAATGTTGGAAAGCAAGACGATATTTGGGAAATGCCAAAAATAACTCAATAACCAACGGGACCGCCCGCGCGGAACTAATAACTCAATAACAAATAACAAGTAACTAATAACCATTAAGCTCCAATGCAAGGAAATATGAACCTGACCCTCAAAGTATGGCGTCAGAAAAATAAAAAAACACAAGGCCGTATGGAAACCTACAGCCTCAGTGGCATCTCCCCCGACATGTCGTTTTTGGAGATGTTCGACGTACTCAACGAGCAGCTTATTGCCAAAGGCGAAGAACCCGTTGCTTTTGACCATGATTGCCGCGAAGGTATCTGCGGAATGTGCAGCATGTATATCAATGGGCGTCCGCACGGCCCCAAAGGCGGCGTCACTACCTGTCAGTTGCATATGCGGAGTTTCAGCGATGGCGACACCATTGTGGTAGAGCCGTGGCGTGCCAAAGCGTTTCCAGTCATCAAGGATTTGGTGGTGGACCGCTCGGCTTTCGACCGTATTCAATCGGCAGGGGGCTTTGTATCGGTCAATACGGGCAACGCTCGTGATGCCAACAGTATCCCTATTCCCAAAACCGACGCCGACGAGGCGTTTTCGGCGGCGGCCTGTATCGGGTGCGGGGCTTGCGTAGCGGCTTGCAAAAACGCCTCGGCCATGCTGTTTGTGTCGGCCAAAGTGTCGCAGTTTGCCCTTTTGCCACAAGGCCAGCCCGAGCGTAAGATGCGCGTAGAGCGCATGGTAGCGCAGATGGACGAGGAAGGCTTTGGCTCGTGTACCAACACGGGTGCTTGCTCGGCGGAGTGTCCGAAAGAGATTTCGTTGGAACACATCGCCCGCCTCAACCGTGAATACTTCGGGGCTAAACTGACTTCGGAGAAGGTGTAGGGTGGTCAATTTTAATACGAAATGTACCAGAGAGCCGCAAAATCTTGCGGCTCTCTGCTTTTGTGTCGTGTTTTCGTACTATTTTCGTAAAAAAATCAGCATAGATGTCTGCCAAATCGTTTTC
>JALOLW010000267.1 GCA_025455795.1 Spirosomataceae bacterium | reverse complement strand
CTTCGGGTGTTGTTTCGGTATCCTTATTCGGTGGTAAGAAAACAAAACACCTTGTTTTACGACGCACGTACGGGTGCGCTGCTGCGCGAGGATTTGTACAAAAACTACAATGCCTACGACAAGGTAATGCGGTCTAACTATGACTTCCACACGGGGCGCATTCGCATTTTGGGGTTGGGCAGCAAGATTCTCTATTTTTTGGCCAGTTTGTTTGCGGCCAGTTTGCCCGTTACGGGCTTTTTGGTATGGTGGAATAGGAAAGGCTACGGTCGGAAAAGAGCCACTTCCGTTGGTTCTAAGCTGGTGAGTGTTTGAACCGCGACCAAAAAGATGCCCCCGTCACGGTTACGCCCACGAGTGTGGTGCATTACTACACGTTACATGTTTCAGCCCGGCAGTAGCAAGAAGTTGAGCAATTAAAATTCGATGTTTGACATTGGACATAACACTCGGACACCATGAAACTGAGTGTTCCTTTTCAAGCGATGGTGTTGGCGAATACAAAACTTAGTTGGCCAGTCGGTATTGAATAAACCAGTGAAAGACCCCTAAAATATTTTCTAACTCTTTGATGGACAGTATATTGGAGTCGGTAATGGCAAGGTTGTTTTCCAATTTCAAAAATGCCCATTGTAGCCCCGTAGTTACGCACCCCAAAACGGGTTTTTGGTCAGTATTCAACTGTTGAGCAGCATACATTTCGGCAACGCATTGGGGGATTCCTGCCAAAATATCGTGCTTTTTGGCTTCGACCAATACAATGATGGGTGTTTCGGGAATAAAAGATTTGGGGTCGGTAGAAATGATAAAATCGCAGATGCCCGAGAGTTGTTCTGTAACAAGAGGTTCGCCCGAAAAGAGGCCGATTTTGTCGTGGAACCGCTCGCGTACTGCAAACAAAATAGGGGCAATCACCGCCTCCGAAATGGCTTTTTCTGATTTGAGAAAAGTCTTGGTAGGGTCGCTAAGTTGTAACAAATGCCGCAACCAATCAGGCGCAGCAACGGGAGTAATCGCTGGCAAGAAAGAATCTTCAATGGTTTTAATTTGAAATTCTTTGCGCAGCAATTCAAAAGTAACTTGGCTGAATGAAGTCGTCATTAGCTTTAGTTTTATTCAAAATTAAACATAAATTAAATCAAAAACATGAAAAATAGCTATTCCATGAGTTCCCAAGCACTTAGATAGCCACCAAGCTGCTCTGCGTAATCAATAAAATTGGCGTAGAAGGGGTGTTGGGCCAGCGTGGCAGAGTCGCCCACGACGACCAATTTCTGGCGGGCGCGGGTCATGGCTACGTTCATGCGCCGTATGTCTGATAAAAAGCCAATGTCGGCTTTATCGTTACTCCGCACCAAGCTGATATACACCACGTCGCGCTCTTGGCCTTGAAAACTATCAATCGTATTGACGGAGATATTTTGCGCCCAATCTTGGAGGGAGTGGGTGTGCGAAAGTTGTTCTTTGAGCAAGCCAATTTGCTGTTTGTAAGGCGAAATAACGGCGATGGTAGGGAGGTTTTTGGGGTTTATTTCAGCCTTCAATTCGGCCAAAAACTGCGTCAAATGCTTGAAAAGCAGAGCCGCTTCTTCGGGATTGGTACTGCTCGTGCCTTCGAGTTTTTCTTCAAAACCACAGCCCGCCGTGTCCACAAAAACCACGGGAATGTCGCCCGCGAAGAGCCTATTTTGCGCTACCGAGGTGTCGGCTTTGAGTTTGTTTTGATAAAAAACCTGCGACGAATACCCCATTATTTCGGTGTTCATGCGGTATTGTTCGTTGAGCAACACTACGGCTTCGGGCTGGTTTTCGACGCATTTTTCGAGCAGTGTTTTGGCCAACCCTCCCCGCGCCGCCTCCTCCGACTTGATGGTGGGCGGTAGTTGGCAATGGTCGCCCGCAAGAATCACTTTTTGGGCTTTCAAAATCGGAATCCAACAGGCGGGTTCGAGGGCTTGGCCCGCTTCGTCAATCACCACGGTTTGATAGGTAAGCTGGCTCACCGTGTAGTGATTTGCGCCTACCAACGTAGCCGTAACCACCTGCGCCTTATCTACTACGTCGTCAATGATGTATTGCTCGGTGTTGCCCACTTCTTTCATGATTTTGTGGGCTTCGTTAAAGAGTGCCTTGCGTTGTTCGGCCTCTGCCCGCCCAAAACTACGTTTGTATTTGTGGGCCATGTTTTTGTACTCTTGGGCTTGTCTTTTGAGCCGTTTGGCTTCTTTGAGCAGGTCGTGGTTGGCCATTTTAGCGTCCAAAGTCAGCGCAAAAAGAGCCTCCGACACCCGCGCGGGATTGCCGATTCGCAGTACATTCAGTCCTTCTTGGTCGAGTTTTTCGCTCAACAAATCCACGGCCGTATTGCTGGGTGCTACCACCAAAACCCGCTCGTTGTTTTGTCGTACCAACGCCTTGATGGCCTGTACCAGCGTAGTGGTTTTGCCCGTCCCAGGTGGGCCATGCACCACCGCCAACTCATTGGCCGTCAGTATTTTATTGATTGCCTCGTTCTGCGAATTATTGAGCAATGAACTAACAAACGGAACGACTGTCGGCTTAAAAGTGGAGGCTTTTTCACCCGTCAAAATCTGCACCAACAAGTTATTTTTTTCGGCTTGTTGGGCGGCAGCTTTGAGCGCGTTTTGCATTTCGTCGTAGCTGTTGTCGTCAAACAACAACTCCACACCCAATTTACCGTCGCGGCTCCATTCGGGCAGTTCGTCGGTTTTGAGCGTGATTTTGAGTCGGTTGCCGTTTTGGTGATTGATGGTGCCTTCTACACGGTCTTTTTTGGAATCGTGGTTGGTAAAAAACACGGCGGGCATTGCCGTTCTAAACTGGTGGCCAATGTCTTGGTGCGTGGTGCGTTCCAGTTCCACGGTCAGGTAGTCGCCACGGCTGATTTCTGACCCGCGAATGGCCACGGGATACCACGCCAAACCGTTGGCACGACGCTCGGCAAGGGGGGCATTTTCGGTTTGTTTTTGGTATTGAAGGCGGTCTTCGGCGCGTTCTGTTTTGAGTAAATCAAGCAGTTTTTTGAAGTAATCCATGCCACAAAGGTAGGATTATTGGCGAGTTAGTGCGCGTTTTAGATTCGCAACGGTACAAAGTCAAATGGGTTTGGACTTAAATTTCTTCTTTTTCAATCGCCAAAAAGTGCGTGATTTCACCCGTGAGGGTGCGTAGGGGTTTTACCTCAATGCAGCACCAATACTCATCGTTGTTTTTACGATAGTTGAGAATCCTAAATTTCACGGCTTCCAACTGTTCGATTCGACTCCGGACAAATGCACTGGTTTTGGCATTGGTTTTTTGACCTTGTAACATCCCTGGTTTTTTCCCTTCTATTTCTTTTTGAGTGTAGCCCGTCATTTGTTCAAAACCTTTGCTCACCCACACAATTTGACGGGCCAGGTTGGTGACGACAAAGCTGTTGTTTTCGCGCAAAAGGGGGCCAATGTCTTGTGGAAAGTCCCAGTTAAAGGTGGTTTTGAGTCGTTCGAAATCCAATAAATCTTGGGCAATATTTTGACGACGCTCGTAAAAAGGATTGGCGATGTCCCAGCACAGTAGTGGCATGGGGCGTTCTACGTTGTAAGCTTCTTTCAATAAATCAGCGTATGCACGGTTGTAGTTCATCTGTGTTAAGTTCTTGACTATAAATGATTTATATTAAAAAAAGCTAATTTTGAGGTGCACCCATCTGTTTTCAAGAATGTCATTTAACGACGTTTGCGCACTTTTTTTGATGGTATAGCTAATCGCTTCATGAAGGCAAATGTCTAAAACAACAAAAACTATTTACAAACAACTACATGATACACAAAATTGTTTTGAAATCGAAAAGTAGTAAACTGTTGAATTTCAATGCAATAACTGCATCTTTAATCTTTAAGTACTAAAGCAAAAGTTTTCGGGTGCTTGAATCGTCGTATTCCGCCCCACAAGGGTTTTGAACCGTTGTGGGGATACACCCGAAAACTTTTACTCAGATATAAACGAGTGCGAATGTGCTATGGTAGCCCATTTTTTAAAATTTCAGCCCTACACTCACCAGAAAATTTCGTCCCGCTTGCGGGTAATAAAAGTTTTCGGTCGTGGTTTGACCGCCCGCAATGTAGCTGAACGTATAGCCGTTTGATTCGTAAAAATGATTCAATACGTTGTTGGCTAATACACTTATGTTCAAGCCTTTGACCCATTTGACGTTGGGCGAAAAGATGAGCCGCAAGTCGTTGGTAAAATAAGCACCCAAACGGCGGGCTTCGTTGGTGGTGTTGTCCAAATATTGCTTACCCACGTATTTGGTCAGCAATGCCAATTCTACATTTTTGGCAGGGTTGTACAAAAGTTGGCTTCCTACGATAACATTGGGCGAAAACGCGATGTCGGTTTGGCCGTGGTTGATGGTTTTATAGCCTCCGCTTTCGTCGTCATAATTGATGACATACTCGGTAAAATTCCTAATTTTGTTTTGGCTCAACGTGGCGTTGGCGTTCCATTTCCATTTTTTGTTGAGCTGTACGCCTGCCTCCAATTCCACGCCCGCGCGGTAGCTTTTTGGCACATTGACGCGCATGGGCCCGCCCGTGTCGTTGAGTTGTCCCGTCAAAATGAGTTGGTTTTTATAATCCATCCAGTAGCCGCCCACCGATGCCGCCCACCGTCCCCGCTGGAAGCGATAACCCACCTCCCAATCGCGCACTAGTTCGGGTTGGGGTTGATTTTGGCGCGTGGACTCTGTGAAATCGTCGCGGTTGGGTTCGCGGTGGGCTACGCTAAACGAAGCATAAGCCGTGGCGTTGTCAGATATATCGTAGGTCAAGCCCGTTTTAGGGTTGAAAAACGAGTAGTTCACGTCGTGCTGCTGCGTGCGCTGTTGGTTGTCGTCGCCGTTGATGCGGTAAGACACGGTGCGAATTTGGGCGTCGCCAAAGACGTTCAATTGGGGCGTAATTTGGTAAAAAACCTTGCCGTACAAGTTGAAATCGGTCTTTTGGCCTTGATTGAAATAATACCGATGCCGCAGGTTGGCATTGGCAAAACGCGCCCAAATCACTTCGCCAAAGTGGTCGCCGTCGTAGCGATTGAGGCCGCCGCCGAGGTTGGCTTTGAGTTTTTTGAAACTGTCGAAATCCAACGAAAACGTGCTGCCGTAGAAATAATTGTCGAGCCAGCGGCGACGCACCAAGTCGCTGCGGGTGATGGTGGTATTGCCGAGGGTTACGTTGGGCAGTTTGTAACGACTGAGGCGGTCGTTGTCGCGGAACTGTTCAAAAAAACCACGTCCGCGCACCAAAAAGCCGTTTACGTTGAGCGTCCAATTTTGGCTCAACGTGTGCGACGTGATGAGTTGGTACTGGTCCTGTTGGTAGTCATCTACTTGATTGTCATACAGATACAAGTTGTAGGTGCGGTTGTCGGAGTTAAGCAAATTTTGAGCATCGCGCTCGTTGAGGCCATTGCGGTCAATGTAGGCCAAGATGTCCTCTTTTTTGCCTTTTAATTTGGCTTCGGGTGTGCCTTCCCAGGCTTGGTAAGTTACTTCTTTGCCCGAAAATACGTTGAACCGCACCGAACTTTTTTTGCCAAAATACGCCCCTGACACGTAAAACGCCCGCAGGTCGGAGGTAGCGCGGTCAATGAAGCCATCGGAAGAGATTTTGGAAAGCCGCGCATCGAGCGTGAACTTATTTTGGAGCAGTCCCGTACCCGCCCGCACGGTATGTTTCCAAGTGTTGAACGAGCCAAAACTATTATCTACTTCGGCGTAAGCATCTTTTCTAAATTCGTTGGTGTTGATATTGACCGTGGCCCCAAAAGCCGCCGCGCCGTTGGTACTCGTCCCCACCCCGCGCTGAATCTGCACGCTACTCACCGACGAGGCAAAGTCGGGCATATTGACCCAAAATGTGCCTTGACTTTCGGCATCGTTGTAGGGTATGCCGTTGATGGTTACGTTGATGCGCGTGGCATCGGTGCCACGAATCCGCAAGCCCGTGTAGCCCACGCCCGCGCCTGC
>JALOLW010000266.1 GCA_025455795.1 Spirosomataceae bacterium | reverse complement strand
GTAAGAAAAGCAAGAAAAAATCCTATCAAAAAGAAACCTAAAAGACCTTATCACATGAATTATAAGGTTTTATAGCTTAAGTAAACGACATTGAAATATGTGTTTGTGGAGCTTTTTGAACACAAGGAAACGATTATTCGTAAGGCACATATTTCGGAATCGGAGGTTTACGAGTTGTTAGATAATCTACTCCAAAATATCCATTTTGTTGGTAATGAGTTTATTACAACTACTCAATATTGGCAAGCATTTCTACTTTGTAAAGATGCAGATGAAGAAGATACCCCATTTGTGGCACTATCATTGGCTCTCAAAGCTAAATATTGGACGCGAGATGATACACTTAAAAGACATCTTCGTAACCAAGGATTCAACGATTTTTTCGACATATTCTAACCATCAAATATGAGTATGAGTGTTCTTAAAAAATTGGCCAGTGAAACCGCGCTGTATGGAGTGAGTAGTATTTTGGGGCGGGTGATTTACTGGTTTTTAGTGCCGCTTCACACCTACGTATTTTTGCGTCCTGGTGAGCTTTCTTCCAATACCGAGTTGTTTAGTTGGGTGGCCTTGTTCAATGTGATTTATACTTTTGGCATGGAAACGGCCTATTTTCGTTTCGCCAATCGTAGCCCCGAACACCAACAAGCTTATTTTAACCAAGCCCTTACGGCGATTTCGACCGTCAGTTTGATTTTTTCGGGCGTTTTGATATTGCTCGCCCCTGCAATGAGTGCGTGGCTTAACTACCCCGGCGAAGCCTCCAACATCGTCTATTTGGCACTGATAGTGGCCATAGATGCCATCGTAGCGATACCGTTTGCGCGGTTGCGGTTGGAGAAAAAAGCACGGTTGTTTGTCAAAATCAAAATCATCAATATCCTGCTCAATGTCGCGCTCAACGTGTTTTTCTTGCTCCTTTGCCGCGATATTGCCCTGGGCAAGTACCTTCCCGCTTTGCAGCCTTTGGGGGCGTTTTTGTACCGCCCCGACATCGGCCCAGGGTACATTTTTATTGCCAATCTCGTCGCCAATGCGGGTTTTTTGGTGATGCTTCGCGGGGCGTTCAAGGGCTTCCGATGGACGTGGGGTGGAGAAGTATGGCGCGAAATGTGGGTCTATGCCTACCCCATTTTGATTTTGGGCCTCGCGGGCGTAGCCAACCAAATGGCCGACCGCTGGTTTTTGCGGCACTTACTCCCCAAAAATTTTTACAGTAATCTCACGCCCGAAGATGCCCTCGGGATTTACGGCAACTGTTACAAACTTTCGGTGTTTATGTCGCTGGCGATTCAGTCGTTCAAGTACGCCGCCGACCCGTTTTTTTTCTCCAAAGCCGAAGACAAAAACGCCCCCGCACTGCTCGCTTCGGTGATGAAGTGGTTTGTGATTGTGTGTGTAGTGCTGTGGGTAGGTGTGAGTTTGAACTTGGACTTGCTCGGAAGTGTTATGCTTTCTCCCGCTTATAGGGTGGGGTTGGTGGTAGTGCCTATTTTGCTGTTAGCCAATCTATTCGTGGGAGTTTATTACAACTTGGCTTTTTGGTTTAAGCTCACCGACAAAACCCAATACGGTACACTCATTACGTTTATTGGCGCGGGTCTGACGGTTTTGCTCAATCTTTGGTGGATTCCGCAGATGGGTTATTTGGGCTGTGCGTGGGCGTTTTTGGTGTCGAGTGTGGTCATGTGCGCGATTTGCTACGTCTTGGGCGAGAAGCATTATCCCGTGCCGTATCATTTGGGGTCGGCGTTGGGATACATCGGCAGCGCGGGGTTGCTGATATATTTGGCCTCCTTTGTCAAAATCTCCAACCTTTGGGTATCAGTTCCGTACCATCTGGCGTTGTGTTTGATGTACTTACTCGGCATTTTGGTCATCGAGCGCGATTCGATACCTTTGCGCTTTCGTCAAAAAATCAAAATTTTAGGATAAATGAAGCGAGTTATTGGTTATCTATTGGTTAATTGTTATTGGTTGGGCAGAGTGCGACAAAAGCATGGTCATTCACTCATTCAGCTACTCACTCATTCACTCATTGTTATTTTGTTTCTGGCTTGTCAGTCCGACGGGGTTTTCAAAGACCACGAAGACATCGAAGACGGGATGTGGTACATCAAAAATCAGCCCGCGTTTACGTTTGACATCAAAGACGCTTCGCAGGCGTACAATCTGCATTATTTGGTGCGAAACGGCGTGGCGTATCCTTATTACAACTTGTATTTGAAGCGATACCTGCTCGATGATAAAAACAAAGTCGTGAGTGAAGCCCTCAACGAGCTGATTCTCATGGACGAAAAAACAGGCCGTCCCCTCGGCGACGGGGCGGGTGATTTGTTTGACCACAAAATCATTGCCCTCAAAAACTACAAATTTCCCAAAGTGGGGAAATACACTTTCAAAATTCAACAATACATGCGCCAAGACCCACTGCCGATGATTTTGAGCGTGGGCGTGAGCGTCGAACCGATTTCTCCCCAAAACAAAGAATGATTTCAACGGCTAAGAAACAAGAAACGGCGGTCTTGGTGGCTGTCACTACGCAACGTCAAACCTCCGAGCAAACCCAAGAGTATTTGGAAGAATTGGCATTTTTGGTGACGACTTTGGGCGTACAGACACTACAAAATTTTACCCAAAAGCTCGAACGCCCCGACCCAAAAACGTTTGTGGGCAAAGGCCGCTTGGAAGACATCAAAACCTACATTCAGGCGCACCCGGTGGATATGATTATCTTCGACGACGACCTCACCCCCGCCCAAGTACGCAACCTCGAATCGGAGTTCAAAGAAATCAAAGTCCTTGACCGTAGTCTGCTGATTCTCAACATTTTTGCGATGCGGGCGCAAACAGCCCAAGCCAAAACGCAAGTCGAACTCGCGCAGTACCAGTATATGTACCCGCGCTTGACGCGCATGTGGTCGCACTTGAGCCGCCAAAAAGGGGGCGTGGGGATGCGCGGACCAGGTGAAAAAGAACTCGAAACCGACCGAAGGATTGTGCAAGACCGCATTGCGTTTTTGAAGGAAAAGTTGGTCAAAATAGACAAGCAGAGTATCACACAGCGCAAAGAACGCAGCCGATTGGTGCGGGTGGCCTTGGTGGGTTACACCAACGTGGGCAAGTCCACGCTGATGCGGCAGTTGGCCAAAGCCGACGTTTTTGCCGAAAACAAACTTTTTGCTACGGTGGACTCTACCGTGCGGAAAGTGGTGCTGGACAATATCCCGTTTTTGCTCACCGATACCGTCGGGTTTATCCGCAAGCTCCCCACTACGCTCATTGAGTCGTTCAAATCCACGCTCGACGAAGTGCGCGAGGCTGATATTTTACTGCACGTGGTGGACATTTCGCATCCGTCGTTTGAAGAACACATTGAGGTCGTCAATCAGACATTGGCCGAAATAGGCGCGGCAGACAAAGCCACTGTCTTGATTTTCAATAAAATAGACGCGTATCAGCCCAAAGAAGAAGCCGATGGATTGGATGAAAACCCCGAGCCTATCGTGCTGACCGCAGCGCAGAAATTGACCCAACTCAAAAGCAGCTATCTCCGCAACAAAGCCGACCACGTGGTGTTTGTGTCGGCCCAACAAAAAGAAAATCTTGACGAGCTTCGGCGCACGGTTTTTGAGCTAATCAAAGAGCGACACTTTATGATTTATCCTAATTGGCTCAACATGAATCACTCAGGTTTTGACTTTGCCGAATAGTTTTCTGAAATTTGCAGCACAATAGACCTCGTAGTTCAACGGATAGAATAAGCGTTTCCTAAACGCTTGATATGGGTTCGATTCCCGTCGGGGTCACTGACTTTTGCTACAAGAATCTCTATCTTTGTGGCACTATATGAGAATTTTACTGATTCACCAATACTTCTTGGAAGACAACGACGGCGGAGGAAGCCGTTGGAACGAAATGAGCCGCTTCTGGCAATCGGCAGGTCACGAGGTGACTGTCTTGGCGGGCATGGTACACTACATGGGGCATAAACCCGACAAATACCGAGATAAATATTTTGACATTAGTACCAACGCCGACGGTGTAAAAGTGATTCGCTGTCACGTGTCTGCGTCTTACAATGCCAGTTTTTTGGGGCGACTTTGGGCGTATTTTTCTTTTACTTTCTCGAGCATTTGGGGGGGGCTACGCTACGCCCGCGACCGCTACGATGTCATTGTGGTCACATCGCCGCCCTTGTTTGTGGGTATTACGGCTTACGTACTATCGCGCTGGAAGCGTCTTCCTTTTGTATTTGAAATCCGCGATTTGTGGCCTGAATCGGCCATTGATACGGGGGTATTGACCAACTCCCTACTCATCAAATTTGCCTACTGGTTTGAGCGATTTATTTATCGTAAAGCCCGACTTATCAACGTCTTAACGCCCGCCTTTCGAGAAGCCTTGATAACAAAAAAGGGCGTACAGCCCGAGAAAATCATTTTTATTCCCAACGCGGCTGATTTTTCGCTGTCGGAAGAACTGTTGCAGCACTTCGACACGGCAGCATTTCGGCAAGAACAAGGTTTGGAGGGCAAGTTTGTGGTCACCTACGTAGGCGCGCACGGCGTAGCCAATCACCTCGTACAGGTACTCGACACTGCCGAGCGTTTGCGCGACACCAACGTACTTTTTTTGCTTATCGGTGATGGGATGCAAAAACCTCAACTCCAAGCAGAATCCCAACGACGCGGCCTTGTCAATGTTCGCTTTGTTGATTCAGTTCCCAAACGCGACGTTTTCAAATACATTTTGGCCTCTGATGTGGGTACATCGGTCTTGAAAAAAGTGGATACTTTCAAAACGGTCTATTCCAACAAAACTTTTGACTATATGTCTTGTCAAAAGCCCATTTTGATGGCGATAGATGGGGTATCACGTGCGTTGGTGGAGACTGCCCAAGCAGGGGTTTATGTTGAACCTGAAAACCCCGAAGACTTTGCTCAAAAGGTGCTTTTTTATCTTCAAAACCTCGAATTGGTCAAACAACACGGTCAAAACGGCTATCGTTACGCCAAAGCCAATTTTGACCGCGAAAAGTTGGCCGAGCAGTATTTGCAGGCGTTCACGCAATTGTGATTTGGGCAAAATTTCCTTTCAAATACAGGGCTTGATAGCAGATTCATACATTTCTTGAACCGCTAAGGCGCGAAGGCGCTATAAACAGGACAGCATCCTTATTTTTGTCGGGTATTTTTGGGCGCAGGCGGCAAATCAGGAATCCCTTTGAAATTGGGGTTGGAGGCTTCTGCCCCGCGCGGGTCAGGTGTGACTGCTTGACTTTGGGCTTTATTGTAAAGTGCAGGGTATAAGTATTTGCCTTTTTCTTTGGCACTTTTTTCTTCCTCATTCGGAATACGGTGAGCGTTGGCCCAAGGGTCTTGGCGAATGCCCGTCACTTGCCAGCTTACTTCTACGTTGGGTTTGTCGGTTTTGATTTCAAACGTATTGCCGCTGACTTTTTTGGACACAATCGCCTGCGCAAAAGTGCCAATACAAGTAAGCTGATAGCGAAAATCGCGGTTGAGTGACTCAAAATACGCGGGCAGTTGCACCGTAGCCGTTCCAGTGGCATCGGTGACGACGTTGCCATTATAGACATTCATCATGTCGGGGCTTTCGACAAAACTATGCGACAAATATTTGTTTTCGGGGTCTAAAGGGTGGTCTATTTTAAACGAACCCCCGCCTTTGGACAGTGTGCCAGTCACTTGGACATCACCGTTGAAATAGCCCGCTTTTTTGTCTGCACCACTACCGGAAGAAGTAGCATAGATGCCATACGACTTGTTGGTACCATTGGCAATAAAATACCCACCGTAAGCATTCCAAAAATTCGATTGCCCCGTATTTTCTGCGCTTCCATATACGCCAAAACTGGAGTATGCTTGCGAGCCTATTTTGGAATCGCCATATACGCCAAATACATCTCCTGCCACCGAGGTATTGGTAGAACCGATGCCCATCAAACCGATATTGCCCCCGCCGTTGCCATTGGTAGAGCCAAGTACCCCCGTGAGACGGTGGCCGCCGTCGGTAGCATCAGACACTGCTTGCCCAAAAACCGCACTTTTGAAATCAGGTAAAGTCAGAAAAGCATTGTAATTGAAGGCATTGGTGGGTTTTCCATATGCGTGGAGCAGCCCCCGCATGGTACGAGTATTGACCAAATCAGCTCCTATACCCAACTCCCCCGTTTCGGTCATTCGGAAACGATAAGCATTGCCTAAACTGAAATTGACGGGAAAATTGTTGGTAGTGACGATGTTAAGCCCGTGAGCAACGTCGGTCTTGTTTCCCGCAAACACATCCCACTGCCCCGCCACGGTATAAGGGGAGGATGTATTGCTAACAGTCAGCTGAAAACCTGAAGGACTCGGCGTGAGTTCGGTGTAGCTACTTTGAGCTTGGGAAGTATATTGGCCAAAAAATGCCCATATAACAAAACCTGCAAATGCGTACTTATTCATTATCTTCT